>QWPU01000154.1 GCA_003671065.1 Planctomycetota bacterium
CAGCGAACAGACGCCCCGCGGTCGCTACATCCTTTCGCGCGTGCGCTTCCCAGATTGCGATGAGCGTCAATTGATCATCGCGCGAAATGCTGTGTTTGCACGCGGGCGCGAAACCGTCAGAAGTTCGCGGCGCACATTCGGTCATGCATGTTGGACACACGCAGCCTTCGTACTCCCACACGCGCGGCAAGATCAACAGTGCGCTTCGTGCTCGACGAACGCCGTGAATCGTCTGCCACAGCGTGAGCCCGAAATACGCCGCGATGAAGAGCGCGCCGAGAGGTGAAGGGATGAGGTCGGTCCATCCCAGCGCGGAAAACGATCTCCCCGCGATGTTGCGAAGGAGTACCACCACAATCACCAGTGGCGTGCTCAGCACCATCAGGAGCGGTGAAGCCATCATCACGCCGCGCATGAAGCGCGTCGTGCGCCGCACATGTCCATCCCACTCCGCGCGCGTGATCGTCCAAAGTGTTGTGCTGCTCGAGCCATCTTCCATCTGCGCAGACTACCGCGCGATGGCTTCCGCTCGCGTTTCGCGAAGCACTGTCACTTTGATTTCACCTGGGAATGTCATCTCGGCTTCGATGCGTTTCGCAATCGCCTCCGCGATTTGGAAGGCGGCCGTGTCGTCAGCCTTCTTCGCGTTGAGAATCACGCGGATCTCGCGGCCTGCTTGAATCGCGTGCGCTTCATCGACAAACGGCTGCTCGCGCGCAATGGCTTCGAGGTGTTCGAGGCGCTTGATGTAGAGCTCCATCGATTCGCGCCGCGCACCAGGACGCGCGCCTGAAATCGCATCGGCCGCCATGATGATCGGCGTGTAAGGCGTCGTCGCGGGGATGTCACTGTGATGGCCGCCGCACGCGTTGAGCACGGCTTCACTCTTCTCGCCGAATTTGCGCAAGAACTCCATGCCGATTGCAGGATGACCGCCTTCCATTTCGTGATCCATCGCCTTGCCGATGTCGTGCAGCAAACCAGCACGCCGAGCGATCGCGCCGTTGAGACCGAGTTGATCGGCAATCATCTGCGAGAGAAACGCAACTTCAATCGAGTGACGCAGCACATTCTGACCGTAGCTCGTGCGGAACTGCATCTTGCCGAGCGCTTCGATGATCTTCGGATGCAAGCCGCGGACATCAGCTTCAACAGCCGCTTCGTTGCCAACCTTGATGATCTTCTCTTCGATGTCGCGCTTGGTTTGTTCGACGAGTTCTTCAATGCGCGAAGGATGAATGCGTCCGTCAGCGACAAGACGCTGCAGCGCTTCCGCCGCAATTGCTTGACGCACGCGGTCGAAGCACGAAACGCTGATGACGCCAGGCGTGTCGTCGACAAGAATGTCCGCGCCGGTCGCTTTTTCAATCGCGCGAATATTGCGGCCTTCGCGGCCAATGATGCGGCCCTTCATGTCTTCGCTGGTGATCTTGATCGAACGCACCGTCGACTCGCCGACATTCTCCGCGGCGTAGCGCTGGATCGACATGAGCGTGATTTCGCGCGCCTTGCCCTTCGCGTCGCGCGTGGCTTCATCGAGAATCTTCTGCCGCAGCGCCGCGCCATCATGATCGCCTTGTTGACGAACTTCGACCATGTAGAGTTCGCGCGCTTCTTCTTGCGAAAGCCCCGAGACCTTCGACAGCGCGCCTTGGAGTTCAACGCGCGTGCGCTCGATATCCGTGGCCGTGCGCTTCACATCGTCTTCCTGCTTTTTGAGGTCACCTTCGCGCGAATCAATGCGCTTTTCGCGCGCATCGATCGACTCGAGTTTGCGATCGAGCGTCTCTTCGCGCTTGCTCGCGCGCATAACGCTCTCGTCGAGTTTCACTTGCGTGGACTTCATCTCGCGATCAACCGACAAGCGTTTCTCGCCAGCCGCTTTCTCCGCGGCCAGTTCGATTTCGCGCGCACGCTTTTCCGACTCACTGCGCACGCTGACCGCGGCAAGCTCAGCTTGAGTGCGAGCGTCTGCCATGACGCGATCAGCTTCTGAACGAGCGGCTTTGATGCCACGACCAGTCGCGAAAGTCAGAATCATGATGCCTGCGACAGCACCGACAACAAGCGCAACACCAACACTGATCAACAGCGCAGCGCTGCCAGAAGCATCCGCGGTTGATTGAAGAAGAATGGACATACGACCTCCAGACGCAAGCGTCTTTCAAATGACAGACTCATCGGGTGCCTCATGCACCGACGGGGGCGTCGCTTCGCTTGTGATCGTCCTAGAAAGGTGTCCGGTGACTTCAGTCTTGATGGTTCCAACCACCGCCGCGCTCACTTTGATGCGCGAGGTTCCATGCAACAACGCAATCGCGCTGAAGCAGGGGGTGATGGTCTTGGTGAAGTCGGTCGCTCACGGGTTTCTCACACGGATGCCCAATCGGGCGCTGGTGCTGGATCGATCTATCTCAGCTTTCATCATCCGTGCGCGTTAAAGCGACATCAGTCGAAGGCGGAGGGCTTTGGGCGCGGTCGCCTTGGAGCCTGCAAACGTCGCGAACGGACCACCGTCCTGTTCGACGAGCGGGAATGTTTCGGGTGACTTGATTTCCCAATCGCAACTTCACGGAATGTGAACTCACGCATGGAAGCGCCGCCCGGTCCGCATCCGCGGACAGGGTTAGTATCGGGCAACTGTTGGATCTGTCAAGGTAGGATGCGAGGCTCGAATGCCAAAGATTCTGCACTGGCTCTCCAACCTCTTGCCGACCAACCCGATCGCGGTCCGCATCGTGTCGGGCGGATCGAAGCGGTCGCGACATTTGCTGCTGCGCGCGGGCTACCTCGCAGTGATGATCGCGATCCTGCTGATCGGGCTTCTCGGCGGCGACAGTTCGATGAAGCAGCTCGCCGCTCGTGGAGCAGGCGCGTTCTCGGTCGTGAGCTTCGGGCAGGTCGCGCTGATCTGCATCCTCACTCCGATCTTCATGGCGGGCGCGATCGTCCAAGAGGCGAGCCCGCGGACATGGGACATCCTGCTGACGACGCCGCTGGGCAACTTACAGATTGTGCTGGGCAATCTCTTCGGTCGCTTGTTCTTCATTCTCGCGCTGCTCTTTTCAACACTGCCGTTGTTCGTGCTCACGCAGTTTTTCGGAGGCGTGCCAGGCAACTCGATCATGACGAGTTATGCAATCGCTGCGTCAAGCGCGCTGATTGTGGCGACGACGGCGGTCACGCTGTCGGTCACGCGCAGCGGAGGTAAGCGCGCGGTGCTCGTGTTTTATGCCGCGGTGGTCATGTACCTGTTCGCGACCTATTCGATCGACGCTTACCTTCGTACACACGCAGCGATTGGTGTTGGAACTGGAAGTACGCGCACGACGCTGGTCACTGCGTTCAATCCGTTTCTTGCGCTTGAGAGCGCGCTCAATTCGAACAACTATGTGTCGTACGCGCAGAGCGATGTGCCATTTCCACCACTCGCGCCCTTCTACACCACACCCGCCGCGACCTTCTGTGTGGTCTGCGTATCGCTGAGTTTCGCCATGATCGTGTGGTCAACAATGCGACTGCGCGTGATTGGAACGCGCGGCGCGCACACCGTGTGGTGGAGAGTGATGATGGGCATGGGCGCGGCGGGCGGAACGCGAGAATCGCGCCGAGTTGGAGCAAATCCAATCGCGTGGCGCGAACGCATGTTGCGCACGCAATCAGTCGGCGGACTGTTCGGACGCTGGATATTTCTCGCGTTCGGTGCGTGCGTTGGCTTCGTGCTTTGCGGACTGCATCGACAAGGAACGATCAACGCGAGTGAAATGCGCATCGCGCTGCTTGGCGTGGTCGGCGCGGAGATTGTGGTGGTGTTGTTGACCGCGGTAAGTTTGAGCGCGACTGCGGTGAGTCGTGAACGCGAAGACGGCACGCTCGACATTCTGCTCACGACACCGATTCAACCTGGGCCGTATCTCTCGGGAAAACTCACGGGCATCGTGCAGTTTCTGATTCCGATGCTTGCGGTTCCATTTGTGACACTTGGCGCGGTGAGCATCTATGTGCTCGCCTCTGGTTTCGGCGCCGCGCAAGGCGTGATGGTGACTGAGTCGGCTGGAGTAGGCAGCGTCGTGCTTCCGCTAGTGCTTCCTGAAGGCGCGGTGTTGCTGCTGATCGATCTGCTTGCGGCGACGAGTTTCACCATCATGGTGGGATTGCAATGGTCGCTGCGCACGAAGGGCACGATTGGCTCAGTGATGGCCGCGATGGGAGTCGTCGGTGCGATTGGGTTGGTGCTTGGAACATGCGCGGCTGCGTTTGGAAACAACGTGCCGTATGTCGGTGCTGCTGCGGCCGCTGCGAGTCCGCTCAACATGCTCTATGCGATTGTTGATCCCGCGACAAGTATCAGCAAGAGTTTGGACGACATGCGAGGCGCGCGTACGAGTCTCGTAGTGGGAACGCTTGCGGCCAGCGTGATGTACGGTGTCGCGTGCTATTCAATGCATGCTGCGATGCGAAAGAATTTCATGATGACGGTGCGAAGACTAGCTGGAACTGCGTAAGAAATTCGCGCGGATTGAGATTACGGCGGAGCGGTCGTCATTGCGACAGGACAGCGACAGGACGGCGACAGGACAGGGTCAACTCACCACACACAATCGCAGAACCAACTGCGTGGAGATCAACATGCTTGCACTCGCACTCGTATCAACGCTCACCTTGGCAACACCGACCGACAAGCCAATCGAAGGCGTGTCACTCACGGTCTACTCATCTGCCGATCCTAGGAGTTTCGATCCGCGTCAATTCGTGCAGCAACAACGCAACAACGGCTCCGACAACATCTGGGCCGTGCCTGGATACGGCGTTGTGAAAGTCGTGCGAAAAGTCGCAGTGCCAAAGGGAATTGGCACGATCTCATTTACCGATGTCGCCGCGTGGATCGATCCGACCACAGTGTCGTTTACCGATCTCGATGACGCGACCACGACAGTGCTCGAGCAGAACTTCCAGTTTGATCTCGTGAGTCCATCGAAGTTGATGGAGCGCTACATCGGTCGCACGATCACGCTCGCAGTGCCGATGGGTAACAGCGTGTCACAAGTGAGCGGCGAGTTACTCAGCGCCAATCAAGGGCAACTTGTGCTCAAGACCCCGGACGGTCTCCAAATCATTCCCGCGCAAGGCGCGCAAGTATCGCTCGGCGAAATGCCTGGCGGATTGCTCACAAAGCCGACACTGGTGTGGAAACTCGCAAGTGACAAAGGCGGCGAGCATCTCATCCGCACGACCTATCAAACAGCGGGCATTACTTGGCGATCCGATTACAACATCGTGATCGATGGCGACGACAAGTCCGCGAATCTCACGGGCTGGGTGACGCTTATGAATCTCTCAGGCGCGTCGTATGAGAACGCAAATCTCAAGTTGGTCGCAGGCGATGTGCACAAAATTCAGCCGCAACAAGTAGTTTACGACCGCGCCCCACAGGCGCTTGCCATGCGCGGAGCAGTGATGGCTGATGTCAGCGGCTTCGTCGAGAAGGCCTTCGCAGACTTCCATCTCTACTCGCTTCCGCGCACCACCGATGTGTTGCAAAACTCAACGCAACAGATCGCGCTCTTCCCACCGACCGACAACTTCAAAGTGAAGAGGGAACTGGTGTTCGACTTCGCGAATGGTTACGGCGTGAGTGGCGCACCAAACCTCGATCGCGATTTCGTCATCGGCACAAACGCAAAGCCATCAATTCTCGTGAGCTTCGAAAACAAGAAAGACAACGCGCTCGGCATGCCGCTGCCCGCAGGCAAGATGCGCGTCTACAAGATGGACGACGCCGACGGCACACTCGAATTCATCGGCGAAGATCTCATCGACCACACGCCCCGCAACGAGACCGTCAAGATTCATCTCGGCGAAGCATTCGATGTCGTTGGCGAACGCACCCGCACAGATTTCACCATCGACAACGCGGCGCATCGCATGACCGAGTCATTCAAGATCGAAGTGCGCAACCAGAAAGCCGCAAGCCAAAAGGTCCGCATAGTCGAGCGCCTGTACCGCTGGACCAACTGGTCAATTGATCAAAAGAACACGAACTACGAGAAGTTGGAAGCCAACACGATCGAGTTCAATCTTGACGTCCCGCCCGAGGGTTCGAAGGTGATTACGTATCGAGTGGTGTATACGTGGTGAGGTGAGGGCAAGAGTTCGTCGGCAGACGCGCTCGCTTTCTCGAAAGAAGTGAGATTTCGGTGCGGTCGACGCTCGAGATGGCGCATGAAGCGATGACGCCCTCTGCGGCGATCGGTCATGCAGACTCCTGAGACGACATCTTCAACTAGCCCTGAGCGAAAGACGCCGCCTGAGCGAAAGACGTCGCCAGAACTTCGCCCTGCCAAGCAGAGCGTCGGCTCTACGGAGATCGCGTTGCCTCTTTCGCAGCGCCGCCAACGCGCGCTCTTTGTCGATCTCAACAACTTTTCAACCTTCCCAACGCTCGCGGTCGGGGTACTTGTCGCGTCGCTTCGCAACCCTGGATTCGAAGTCGAAGTGATCTGGCCGCTCGCGCATGATGTGCCCGCTGCTGAGCGGGAGACGCGCGAGACCTTCAAAGACGACTTCATGCGGCGCGTGCATCTCTCGACGCATCCACTCATGCGTAAACCTCGTGATCTTGCGCGACGCATGCGTCTGTGGTGGCGCAATCGACCGCATCCGCGCGTGCTGCGCGAAGCCAAACGCCTCCTCGACAGCAAGCCAGATGTTTTGTTGCTGTCGGCCTATTTGCAGCACTACGCCACGGTTGTCGAACTCGGGAAACTCGCCGCCGCGCGGAATGTGCCAGTGCTGCTTGGCGGACCGGTGTTCAATCACGATGCGACGGCTGATGTGTGGCGAACTGTTCCTGGACTCTGCGCGCTCGTGGCAGGTGAAGTTGATCTTGTCATGCCGCAGATCGTCGAAGCCGTCATCCGTGGTGATGATCTTTTGCAGTTCGATGGTGTCGTCCTTCCTGATGGACGCCGCAGTCGTCCCGCGCCACCGCTGCGACAACTCGATCGTGTTCCTCTCGCTGATTTCTCTGACTTTCCGTGGGATCGCTATCGCATTCACGTGATTCCGATGATGACGGGACGCGGCTGCCAGTGGAATCGTTGTCGTTTCTGCAGCGACATCACAAGCGTGAGCGGCCGCACCTTTCGCACCAAGAGCGTCGACGCGGTCATGCACGAGGTGCGCCAACTCTCCACGCGACACAACTGCACTAATTTCTTATTCCTCGACATCAAGTTGAATTCAGATCCACGCATGTTTCGTGGCATCACGGAGCACATTCAGCGCAACGCACCAGGCGCGCAATGGGTTGGAACAGTGCATGTCGATACGCGCAAAGACAACGGGTTGTCGCGCGCGGATCTGCGCGCCGCTGCGGCGGCAGGCATGCGCCGCGTGAGTTTCGGACTTGAATCGGGAAGTCAGCGATTGCTTGATCTCATGGACAAGGGTTGCAAGGTGGAGCTCAATGAAGAGT
>QWPU01000155.1 GCA_003671065.1 Planctomycetota bacterium
CGATAGTCCGCCACCGCCGCGGCCATCACCACGAGGTGGGCGTGGGGCAGTTCTTCGCGCATCAGCAATTCAAGGTCATTTGCAGTGCGAAATGACTTCACCCGCAGACCTTTTTCCTCGGGGAGCGCCACGCGAATCGGCCCAGCGAGCAGCGTGACTTCGACACCCCGCGCAATGAGCGCACGAGTGATGGCGCATCCCATCCGTCCAGACGAGCGATTGCCGATGAAGCGCACCGCATCGATTGGCTCCTCGGTCGGACCCGCCGTCACCAAGGCTCGAAGGGTGACGCCCTTGGAATCCAGGCTCGCGCCGTCACGGTCAACAGGGTTGGAGCTCAATTCATGCATAACGAAAGCGACCCAATCCGAAAGTCTGCGCTTCGCAACGGTTGCGGCGGCGCGGCGGAATGGCGATACTACGAGACTCTGCCTTCGGCGGAGGTTCACCCGAATTTGGAGATGCGATTTTGGCACGTAAGAGCAAGAAGAAGATCGGCGAAATCCTCATTGACCAAGGCTCGGTCGACCAGAACGCTCTCATTGAAGCGATTCAATCGGCCAAAGAGTCGGGCAAGCGCGTTGGCGAAGTGCTTGTCGAGAAGGGCGTGTGCACCGAAGCCGATGTCGCTCGAGCGCTCGCGACCCAGTTCGGGGTTGAGTTCATTGATTTATCCAAGCCCGAATCGATGATCAAGATCGATCCGACGCTCATTGATATCGCTCAGCAGCGTAAGCACTCCGTCCTGCCGATGCGCAAAGAGCAAGGCGCGCTGGTCGTCTGCGTCTACGACCCCACCGATCTCGATGGACTCGATTTCATTGGAATCTTGAAGAGCCTCCGTGTGGAGATCGGCGGCATCGCTGCCCGCACGCAACTGGTTGAGTACATCAGCGGTGCGGTGAGCGGACCAAATGTCACTGAGAAGAGCGGACCTGACTTCAAGAGGCCGCTCAGGGGCGCGAGCTTCGACAAGTCCACCGACAAGTCCACCGACAAGTCCACCGACAAATCTACCGACAAGTCGAGCGATACCTCGGTGGATATTGATGCGGGCAACATCAATGTCAACGACAAGAGCGTGATTAAGCTCGTCGAGCGCATCATCGTCGAAGCGGTCATGGGGCGCGCCAGTGATATTCACATTGAGCCGCGCAAGGAAAATGTGCTGTTGCGCTATCGCATCGACGGTGTGTGCATCCAGCGCGATGTCATTCCGAAGTCCATGCAGAATCAAGTGCTCGCGCGCGTGAAACTGATGGCGGGCGTAAACATCTCGGAACGCCGCATCCCGCAAGACGGTCGCATCAAGCAAGTCATCGAAGGCAAGGCGGTTGACTTCCGTGTGTCGGCGTGTCCTGCGGTGCACGGTGAAAGCATCGTGCTTCGTATTCTTCGCCCTGATAGCGCGCGCATTGGTCTCGTCGGTCTTGGCTTTCAGCAGGACAATCTCGATACATTCAATCGCATCATCCGTCGACCTAACGGCATCTTTCTCGTCACCGGTCCAACTGGTTCGGGCAAGACCACCACGCTGTACTCGGCGCTGAATGATCTCAACACTGAAGATCGCAAGATCATCACGGCGGAAGATCCCGTCGAGTACGCGTTCAAGGGCATCAATCAGGTGCAAGTGCGCGAAGCGATTGGCCTGACTTTCTCGACGATTCTGCGCTCGATGTTGCGTCAAGCGCCCAACATTATTCTCGTCGGTGAAATCCGCGATCGCGAAGTCGCCGACATCGCCATCCAAGCGGCGCTCACGGGCCACATGGTGTTCTCAACGCTCCACACCAACGATGCGCCGAGCGCGATCACGCGTTTGATTGACATGGGTGTGAAGCCGTTCCTTGTCGCCAGTTCCATTCAGGCGGTCATGGGTCAGCGTCTTGTGCGCATTCTGTGCGAGAAGTGCAAGGCGCCTGATGACAAGATCGATCGCAAGGTGCTGCAACTGGTCGGCATGACGGACGAGGAGATAAATCACGGCACGATGATGAAGGCCGTCGGCTGTGGTGCGTGTGATGGGACGGGATATCGCGGTCGTCGCGCGATCTTTGAACTCATGAACATGAACTCTGAGATCCGCGATCTCGCGTTCAATCGTTCAGGCATTTCCAAACTGCGCGCCGCAGCCATTCGCGGCGGCATGCGCAGCCTCGTTGAAGACGGCAAGATCAAGATCTTGAAAGGCATGACCACGCCGAGCGAGATCGCGAACTTCGCCCAGATCGAGGGCTTCACTCCGACTGAAGTGCACGCGACCTAAGACTGAAGTCAGACTCGAGTGCAGTGCACTCACATTGATCGAATCACTATTCAAATGACTACCACCGCGCGCGAATCATGCGCGCAACTGTGAAGGACCTTAGCTATGAGCGCAATGCAAATTGACCGACTTCTCGACACGATTGTGAAGCAAGGAGCTTCCGATCTTCACATCTCTGTGGGTCGTCCTCCGACGGTTCGTCTCCACGGCAAGCTGCGAAGTCTCGCGACGAAGGTGCTCGACAGCGACGACACCACCGCGCTCATGAAGTCGATTACGCCCGAGAAGAACCAGCAGGAACTCGCTGAGCACGGCGGCACTGACTTCGGTTTTGCTTTCGGTGATGCCGCTCGTTTCCGTGCGTCGGTGTTTCGCCAGCGTGGCGACATCTCGATGGTGCTTCGTCTGATTCCTAGCACGCTGCTCACCTTCGAACAGATCGGTTTACCCAAGATCGTCGAAGAACTGGCGCGTCGACCGCGCGGACTCTTCCTTGTGACGGGTCCGACGGGTAGCGGAAAGTCCACCACGCTTGCATCGATGGTGAACTGGATCAACGAACTCTACGATCGCCACATTGTCACGATTGAAGATCCGATCGAGTACTACCACTACCACAAGAAGTCGGTGGTCAATCAGCGTGAAGTCGGCAGGGATGTTCCGAGCTTCTCCGAAGCGCTTCGACGCGTGTTGCGTAGCGATCCCGATGTGATTCTCGTCGGTGAAATGCGCGATCTCGAAACCATCGAGTCAGCGATTCGCGCGGCGGAAACAGGCCACTTGGTGTTTGCAACGCTGCACACCTCGGGTGCCGCGAGCACGATCAACCGCGTTATCGACGCCTTCCCTGTGAGTCAGCAAGAGCAGGTTCGTGTGCAGCTCTCGACCTCACTCATCGCCGTGCTTTCGCAGCAACTCTGCGCGCGCTGCGATAAGGCTGGCCGCGTCGCCGCCTACGAGTTTCTTGTGGTGACTCCCGCCATCGCCAACCTCATCCGCGAGAGCAAGACCTTCCGCATCGACTCCGCGATCCAGACGGGGCGCAAGTTCGGCATGCAGCTGCTTGATGATCACCTGTGGAAGCTTTACGCCGACGGCAAGATCAGCGCCGAAGAGGTGATCGATAAGTGCAAGAACCCTGGCGATCTCAAGGAAAAAATCCATCGCGCAGGCGGCGTCATCGGACGCACGGAGCTCGATGAGGATCACGAAGTGGCGAAGGGGTAACGGAGTCGATGCTTCGATGGTGTTGCGCAGCATCGCGTTGCGAGATCTCTGTGCGAAATCCCTGTGCGAAATCCCTGTGCAAAATCCATGTGTCCTGAGTAGTACCCCTCGTAATGCCGCATGGCGAGGGGGTGAGTGCGTCGTATATCACACAGGAATCTTTGTTCGTCGCTCGTAGCGGCGCGCAGTAATGGCGCAAGCCTTGCAATCCTGAGTGTGTGCTGGTGCGAACTCGGCTGGTTGGTCGCGGCTGATTTGGAAGTTTCCTGATGCCCATCATTTCACCTGAACTCGAAAAACTCTACGGCTCGCTCAAGGGCTCACGCATTGGGCGCGCGCTGCGCAAACTTTCTGCGCAGGGCGAGTTTGGTCTCTTCAGTTCGATCACGCCCGAAGTGATCGAAGGCGTCTACAAACTGCAAGCGACCCCAGAGTACAAGGGCAAGTTGTTCGGTCAGATCATGATTGAGCTCGGCTATGCCGACCAAGCGTCGGTTGACAAAGCGATTGCGGCCACACGCGGCATGGCAGTTGTGGATCTCGACAGCCTTGGATTGACGGCTGAGTCCTTCCCGGCGAAATTCGCCGACGGCGCGCGCAGGTTTCAGTTTCTTCCGCTGGAAGAGAGTTCTGATGGACGATCCCTCACGATCGCAGTGAAGAACGTCGACAACATCGCCGCAGGCGACAACCTGAGAACGGCGCTGAACTATCGAAAGGTGACGGTGTTCATGGCGCCGATCGATCAGTTCGATCGTCTGCTCGACGAGCATTATCCCGATCGAAGCGCTGAAAGGACGGCGGCAGGTGGAGGAGCGCGTAACTCACTCGACACCGCTACAACATTCACGAACGATCGTTTGAAAGATCGCGGCTCGTCGCTCGATGGCGATCTCGAGGGTCTCACCGAAGCGGCCAATGACAACGCGGTTGTGCAGCTCGTGCAGAAGTTGCTGCTCGTCGCGATTGACGACAAGGCAAGCGATATTCACCTCGAGCCATTCGAAGACGAGTTCAAGGTGCGCTATCGCATCGACGGTGTGCTTTACAACATGCACTCGCCGTCGAAAACTTTGGCCACAGCGCTCGTCTCGCGCGTGAAAGTCATGTCGAAACTCGACATCGCTGAGCGACGACTTCCGCAAGACGGTCGTATCGAATTCAAGATGCCTGGCGGCTCGATCGATTTGCGCGTCGCTGTGTTGCCAACGATGTTTGGCGAGAGCGTTGTGCTTCGTATTCTCGATCGTTCCAATGTGCAGTTGTCGCTCGATAAGGTTGGTCTTGATCCTACTGAGCTCGAGAAGTTGCGCGTGCTCATCAACAAGCCAAACGGCATCGTGGTGGTCACTGGTCCAACAGGCTCGGGCAAGACGACGACGCTCTACGCGGCGCTCAACGAACTCAACACCATCGATGTGAAGATTCTCACTGCGGAAGATCCAGTTGAGTACGACGTCGAAGGGCTCATCCAGTGTCAAGTGAACACTGATCAAGAGCTGACATTCGCCAAGCTCTTGCGCAGCTTCCTTCGTCAAGATCCCGACATCATTCTCGTCGGAGAAATCCGCGATCTTGAAACTGCGCAGATCGCCATTCAGGCATCGCTCACGGGTCACTTGGTGTTGACCACGCTCCACACCAACGATGCGCCGAGCACTGTGCTTCGTCTTGTCGATCTTGGCGTTGAAACCTTCTTGCTAACGGCGACGATCGAAGCGATCGTTGCGCAGCGTTTGGTTCGTCGCGTCTGCACTGACTGCAAGGAATCGTTTACACCCACCGAAGAAATGCTCATGGAACTCTCGCTGCGTCCACGCGATGTTGAGGGCAAAGTGTTCTATCGCGGCTCGGGTAAGAAGAATGGCCAAAAGTGCGGCAAGTGCCGTGCTTCGGGATATCGCGGTCGTAAGGGCATCTTCGAAATCATGGCGCTCGACGATGAAATTCGCGAGCTGATCATGAAGCAGGCATCAACCAATGTGCTTCGCAACGAAGCAAAGAAGCGCGGCATGCGAACGCTGCGCGAATCTGGCTTGCTCGCGGTCTATGAAGGACACACGACGATCGATGAGGTCATTCGCGAAACGATTGCCGAGGAGTGATCAATGACGAGTGATCGATGACGAGTGATCAATGACGAGTGATCAATGACGAGTGATCAATGACGAATGACGACAGCTGACCTTCCACTACTCAATGCACCATCGCGCCTCACGCGCGTTCCCTCAGCCGACTGAAACGGAATCTCCCTATGCCAACCTTTGCCTTCGAAGCCATCAACAACGCCGGAAAGAAAACCACGGGATCGATTGAAGCCGGTAGCGCGGAAGAAGCGATCAAGAAGGTCCGCGCGCAAGGGCTGTTTCCTAGCGGCGTGAAGGAGCAGAAGATTTCTGGCTCAGGCGGAGCGGTGGCCAAGAAGGTGCGCGACACCAAGAAGAAGAAGAAGGGTTTCAACTTCGTCATCGGTGGCGTGAGCACGAAGAAGTTGTGTCTCTTCACTCGCCAGCTCTCGACGCTGCAAGATGCAGGCTTGCCGCTCTTGCGCTCGCTACAGATTCTCGAAAGCCAGCAGAAGCCAAGCGCGCTCAAGAATGTGTTGCAAGGTGTGGCTGAAGAAGTCGAGTCGGGTACGAGCCTCTCTGAATCGATGGCGAAGTTTCCGAAGGCGTTCGATCGTCTGTACACCAAGATGGTGGCGGCAGGCGAAGTCGGCGGTGTGCTCGATGTGATCTTGCAGCGCCTTGCTGACTTCATGGAGAAGGGGCAACGCCTCAAGCGACGCATCATCGGTGCGCTCATCTATCCAACGGTCGTGATCTTCATCGCCGTGCTCATCGTCACGGGCATCATGTACTTCGTGATTCCGAAGTTCCAAGAAATCTTCGAAGACTTCGATGTCGAGCTGCCCAAGCTCACGCTCATGATGATCGACATCTCGAAGTGGATCGCAGGTACTTCTTCGAAAGACCAAGTCGTACCTGGTGTGATTTGGGTGTTAGCGTCGCCCGTCTTGATCTTCTTGTTCTTCAAGTTAGTACGAAAGACCGAGCCAGGGCGCGCGATTACCGACATCGTCATTCTGCGCGTTCCTGTGCTCGGCACCATGTTGCGCAAGACCGCCATCGCGCGCTTTACGCGCACGCTCGGCACGCTCATCAGTGCGGGTGTGCCGATTCTTGAAGCGATCATCATTACGCGTGATACCTCGGGCAACTATGTCTTCGAGAAGGCGCTCACGAAAGTGCACGACTCGATTCGCGAGGGCGAAACTTTTGCAGGCCCTTTGCGTGAATCGAAGGTGTGCGATCTCATCGTCGTGAACATGATCGACGTCGGCGAAGAGACAGGTGACCTCGATGTGATGCTCATGAAGATCGCGGACAACTACGACGAAGAAGTCGATGTCGCGGTTGCGAGTTTGCTGTCGCTGCTCGAACCATTCATGGTTGTTGTGCTCGGCGGCATCGTGCTCATGATTGTGCTTGCGTTGTTCCTTCCGCTCGTCAGCATGATTGAGTCGGTGTCGAATACATCCAAAAAGTAAGCGCGCGAAAGCAAAACTGAAGCACGCATGAAATACGCATGAAAAACTCGACCAGTCACAACATCACTCCGTCTCGGCGAGGCTTTACGCTCACCGAACTTCTGACGGTGATTGCCATCATCGTGCTGCTCGTTGGTTCGCTGTTTGTTGCGATTAGCGCTGTCACTCGGCGTGCGCAGATCACGAAGACACGCTTCTTGATGACAACGGTGTCATCAGCGTTGGGTCAGTTTCAAACTGATTTCGGCTACCTGCCGCCAGTGCTGATGGCGCGAAGTAGCGCGATGCCAGGAAGTCGCGGCTACGGGCGCGATGCGACCACGCTCAATCAACTCGCAGCGGGCAGCACGCTGCAACGCCAGCAGAATTGGCTCTCCTACACCACGCTCGGCGAGTTCTTGTTGGG
>QWPU01000156.1 GCA_003671065.1 Planctomycetota bacterium
AGCGCCAAGCGAGACTCTTGCCCGTGGACTCGAGCACTGCTTGCGCCTGCGCGCACGCTTCACCAAGGACCTCGCGCGCCCATTCGCGTTCAAACTGCGCAAAGGCACTTGCGTCGATCGGTGCAGCAAGCGCGTCGGCACCACGACTGAACATCGCGTCGATCGAAGCCCCAACGCGCTTGACCCGTCGCGTGCGTGCTCGATGCTGCTCACGCATAAACAACAGAAGTCCGTTGGCAAGAAATCGGCGCAAGGGCATCGCGCTGGCGATCCACTGCGCGAGATACTCAGGCCGCGCGAGACGGCTCACGAAGAAGCCATTCACCAGCGAGTCGGCATCGTCGAGCCATCGAAAACTCGATCCTTGCGCGTAGACGCGCAGTGACGCTGCGTAGCGCTCCATCACATGCCTGCGCAGCGCACTCGCACCGTCATGACACACGGGCGCCTCGTCGATCCTTTCCTCAACCTTTCCCTCGATCCTCTCCTCAACCCTCTCCACTATCCACGTCCGCTCGGTCGTGGGGAAGTGGTCGAACTGGATGGTGGAGCGTGGTCGCATAAGAAGCCTCATCATCATGCGATATCCGCCCAAAGGCCCGCACGATTTGCATGCGAGAACCCTTCATTGCGTGTGTGCGAGACACTCCTGACATCGGATTGCGCCCGAAACCATGTATATTTCCTGCCCAATGCTTTCGATGCACTTTGAACTTTCGTCGCGGCGCCTTCACGGCGCGGCGCTTGTGCCTCCCACACTTCTGGTCGCGCTTCTCGTCAGTACTTCGGGCTGCATGACGGGGCCTGATGCGCAGCAATTGAAGACCGCTGATGCGGGCGACGCGATCCCTGCGACCTTCAAGCCACCTGAACTTTCCACCGCGGAAATTGCAGCTGATCCCACCGCCGCAACCGCTGCGCGACTTGAAGAGCCGCTCAACCTCGATCAATGGTGGTCGCGCTTTCATGATGATGCGCTTGATGCGCTCATCGCGCGCGCTGATTCGTCAAACACCACACTCGCGCAAGCGTTGTCGAGCGTGCGAATTTCGCAGGCGAGCCTCGGTGTTACGGAGTCAGAACTGTGGCCTGACATCTATGCGGGTGCGGGCTATCAGCGCGTGCAGCAGAACCTTTCGCAACTCAATATCCCAGGTATCTCGGCCGATCCGTACAACGAATATTCCTACGGCCTCTCAATGCCTTCGTGGGAACTCGATATCTGGGGCCGCATCGAGCGCCTCGTCGAAAGTTCGACGGCGGATCTTCACGCAACCATTGATGACTTGCGCATGGCGATCACTTCGATTCGCGCGCAAACCGCTACGGCCTACATTGAAGTTCGCACGCTGCAGGCGCGGATCGCGGCGCTCGATGGCAACATTACAAACCTCACGCAGACGCTGAAGCTTGCCACGCAGAAATTTGACGCGGGCACTGTCACGCAACTTGATGTGAATCAAGCGCAGACCAATCTCGACATGGAGAGCGCGAAGATTCCTTCGCTGCGAAGTTCTATCGCTGATGCGATTGGTCAACTCGCGGAGCTCTGCGGCAGCAACACTGGCGAAATCACTGTGATTCTCGGCGCCGCGCGGCCAATTCCGATTGGTCCCGATGCAATTGCTGTCGGCATTCCTGCTTCGCTCCTGGAACGACGCGGTGATCTGCGCGCCGCCGCAGAACAGTATCACGCCGCCGTTGCGCAAATTGGTGCGACTGAAGCGCTGAACTATCCGACGCTTTCGCTCGCGGGCAACTTCTCGATCTCGTCAACCGACATCAGCGGCCTCGGCAATATCTCCAATAAGTCCTACGGCTTTGGTCCATCGCTCTCGCTTCCGCTCTTTACAGGTTGGCAGATCTCGTCGCAGATCCTCATGGCGAAAGCGGGCGCGGAGTACGCCTTCAACAGTTGGCGAGGCACGCTCATTCGTGCGGTGAGTGAAGTCGATACATCGATTGCTGCGCTCGCGTTTGCGCGCGATACCGATGGGCGCTATCTCAAGGCTGTCGCGAGCGCGTCAGATACCTATCGCTTGGCGAAGTCGCAGTACGACGCGGGCACGACCACGCTCGAGAATCTCCTTTCGATCCAGAACCAATTGCTCGATGCACAAGATTCGGAAGCGCAAGCGCGCGGCCTCGTCGCGTCGAGCATTGTGCAGCTCTATCGCGTGCTTGGCGGCGGTTGGGAAGATCTCGTTCCCGCGGGCACGAATGATGAAAACTCCACGGCCAAAGCCGCAATTCAAGAAGCAGACAGCGCAGTCGAGAAATCGCCTGCGCGGTTGGCAGCAGAGAGTCCACTTGTGAAGACGGCTGCGAAAAGCACCGAGTCAGGCAGCAATAAATGATGATGACAACGCACATGACCAACGACACACGCCGCGCCTATGCGCGAATGACACTCACCGCGATCACGGTTTCGCTCGCAGTCTCTCTCGCAACGCTTAGTGCGTGTGAGAGGCCAAAGCCAGGATTGCCAGTGATAGTTCCGACGGTGACCACTGCGTTGGTGGTCACTCGTGACATCCCGATGACGCGCAACTTTCCCGCGACGCTCACTTCACCAGAGATGGTCGATATCAATGCGCGCGTGACTGGTTGGCTTCTCAGTCAATCCACGCCCGATGGCGCGACCGTGAAGAAGGGACAGCTGCTCTACTCGATTGATCCATCGCAATACGCGATCACGCTCGACAGCGCCAACGCGCAGTTGGCTCAATCAAGTGCGCAGGTCGAAGTTGGTCAAGCTCAACTCGAATCGGCGCTCGCGCAACAGGTGTATGCGCAAGCGACATTCGATCGCAACAAGCCGCTCGTCGCAACTGGCGCAGTGAGCAAGGAGACTTTCGATGGTTACACCGCGAATCTCGCTGAAGCGATTGCCAGTGTTGAACAAGCTCGCGCCAACATCCAGCTCTATCAAGCCAATGAACTTGCCGCGAAGGCGACGATCGCAACTGCGCAACTCAATCTCTCGTATTGCACTGTGAAAAGTCCACTTGATGGAATCATGGGCGCCTCAAAATTCTTCGAAGGCTCGCTCGTCGGCGACGGCGGCAAACAAACTCTCAACACTGTTGTGCAGATGGATCCGATGTGGGCGAGCTTCAGCCCGAGCGCGAACTTCCTGCCTGGTTTCCTCGTGAATCAAGCAGCCGGCTCGCTCGGCGCGAAGGTCACACTCACTGGTGCGTCAGCCGCTCCCGTCGCGGGCGTGCCGCTGTCGCTGGGCAGGAACTCGCCGAGTGCTGAAGGCCGCCTCGTGATGGTGGACAACGAAGTCAGTGAAACATCTGACACGATTCTCATGCGCGTTGAGTTTCCCAACCCAACATCGGTCTTCCGTCCTGGTGCGTATGTCACCGTGACTGTGGAACTCGGCGTGGAGCGCGGTGCAACCGTGGTGCCTGTGAGCGCTGTGTTTGCGCGGCAAACTGAGATGTTCGTGTGGAAGGTGAATGCTGATGACACTGTTGAAAGTGTCGTGGTCAATGTCATTTCTGCACACGAAAAAGATCTCGTGATTAGCAGTGGCATCACGCCTGGCACGCGCATCGTGACTGAAGGCGTCGCCAAACTTCGTGCTGGAATGAAAGTGAACGATGTGACTGCAACGGCTACTTCAACCCCGGCTGCTTCAACCCCGGCTGCCTCAACCCCGGCAACTTCAACAACCAACGGAAAGAACTGACCACACGATGTTCTTCCGCTTCTTCATTGATCGCCCCATCTTCGCCACCGTCATCGCGCTTGTGATGACGCTCTCAGGCATCGTCTGCGCGGTAATTCTTCCGATCGCGCAATATCCAAACATCGTGCCGCCCACGGTGCAAGTGAGCTCGACCTACAACGGCGCTGACGCAGGCACCGTCGCGCAAGTGGTCACGCTTCCGCTTGAACAGCAAATCAACGGCGTTGAAGGCATGCTCTACATGTCATCGACATCGACGAGCGCTGGCGTGTCAACCATCACTGTCACCTTCGAAGTCGGCTACGACCTCGACATCGCCGCAGTCGATGTGCTCACGCGCGTGAACCAGGCGATGCCGCAGCTTCCTGAAGCGGTGCAGCGCGTCGGAGTCAACATCGCCAAGCAGTCAACGAACATGACGGCGGTGGTGAGCCTCTACTCGCCGAAGGGAACCTACGACAGTTCGTTCCTCTCGAACTACGCGAATATCACGGTAGAACCAGTGCTTTCTCGCGTGGACGGTGTCGGCAACACGACCGTCTTCGGACTCATGCAATACGCGATGCGCGTGTGGCTTGATCCCAACAAACTCTCGCAGCTGGGCCTTTCGACTAATGATGTGCTCACCGCGGTGAAGTCACAGAACAACCAAGCGTCACTCGGTTCCGTTGGCGGCGAGCCTTCAATTGGCCAGCCCGCGGCCACGCTCTCGATTCAGACCAAGGGTCGTCTGACGAAGACCGAAGACTTCGCGGACATCATCATTCGCAGCGAAGCTAACGGCGCAATCGTGCGCCTGAAAGACATCGGCTCAGTCGAACTCGGCAGCTATCAGTACTCGAGTTCCTCATCGCTCAACGGCGGCTCAACCGCGACTGTCGCGATCTATCAGTTGCCATCAGCCAACGCATTTGATGTCATTGCGCAGACGACCTCAGAGATGGATCGACTGGCCTCGCAGTTCCCGCCAGATGTCGAATACAAGATCGCCTACGACACCACGAAGTTCGTGAAGGCCTCGCTCGATGACCTCATCAAGACGCTCCTCGAAGCGGGCATTCTGGTGCTCATCACCATCTACATCTTCTTGCAGTCGTTCCGCGCGACGCTGATTCCGATGATCGCGATTCCAGTGTCAATCGTTGGCACCTTCGCGATGATGCAGATCTTCGGATTCTCCATCAACACGCTCACGCTGCTCGGCTTGGTGCTTGCGATCGGCCTCGTGGTCGATGACTCGATCATCGTCGTTGAGAATGTCTATCGACAACTTGAAGGCGGCATCAAGGATCCGAAACTCGCAGCAGAAATGGCGATGAAGCAAGTTGGTGGACCGATTGTGGCCACCAGCGCCGTGCTGCTCGCCGTCTTCATTCCTGCCGCATTGATGCCAGGCATCACAGGTCAGCTCTACAACCAATTCGCGCTCACGATTGCATTCTCGATTGCGTTCAGCGCCATCAACTCGCTTACGCTTTCACCTGCGTTGTGCGGCGTGTTCTTGCGCAAGCAAGAGCCGTCGAAGTTCCCTCCGTTCGTGTGGTTCAACGAGAGCTTTGAATGGGTGTCTTCGCACTATGCGCTGTTTGTGCGCTGGCTATGCAAGCATTGGTACGGCATGGTGGCCGTGTTTCTTCTTGGTTGCGTAGGCGTGGTGCACTACCTGCGCACTACTCCAACGGCGTTCATTCCCAATGAAGATCAAGGCTACTACTTCGTCGTCTTCCAACTTCCACCAGCCGCAAATCTCTTGCGCACGCAAGCGATCTCGAATCAGTTGCAAGAGATTGTCCGTAAGGACAAGGCTGTCACTGATGTCATTCAGATCAACGGCTTGAACTTCCTGACGAGCTCGCTGCAGACCAACACTGGTTTGTTGATTTGCACCTTGAAGAACTGGGACGATCGTGATGTGCTCACAGAGAATCTGCGCGCGATCATCATGCGTGCTGCGCCCGAGTTGATGTCGGTTCCTGATGCGATCGTCATGCCGCTTCCGCCTCCGCCAATTCCAGGGCTTGGCAATGTCGGTGGTTGGCAGTTGCAAATCGAAGCGCTCTCGGGACAGAGTTTCGATGAACTCTCACAGGTGTCGGCAGCATTCCTCGACGAGACCGCAAAGCATCCTGAACTCACGGGCCTTCATAGTCCATTCTCTGACGCTGTTCCGATGATCAATCTCAAAATTGATCGCACGCGTGTGTACGCGCTCGGCCTCAAACTCGACGATGTGTTCTCCACGCTCGGTCAGACATTCGGTCAGACCTTCATCAACAACTACAACGACTTCGGTCTGGTGTACAACGTGATGGTGCAAGCGGGCCCCGAATCGCGCATGCGTGTGAACGAGATTTTGGGACTGCGCGTGCGCAACTCGAAGGGCGAGCAAGTGCCGTTCGCGTCGTTTGCAATGCCATCGATCATCACTGGCACCGACAATGCCACGCACTACAACCTCTACAACACGGTGCAAGTGAATGGTCAAACTGGCGCGGGCTACGGCTCGGGCGATTCCATTCGAGCGATCGACGAAGCGGCGAAAGCCTCGTTGCCTGAAGGCTTCAGCTACGAATGGACAGGCACGACCTTCCAGGAAATTAAAGCCGGAAGTCTTGCGCCGTTGGTGTTTGGCATGGCGCTCGTTGCGATCTTCTTGTTGCTCGCGGCGCTTTACGAAAGTTGGCTGTTGCCGTTCAATGTGTTGCTTGCAGTGAGTTTCGCAGTGCTCGGCGCGTTGATCGCGTTGCACATCGCGGGGCGTGCACTCGATGTGTACGCGCAAATCGGACTCGTGATGTTGGTTGGGTTGGCCGCGAAGAATGCGATTCTGATCGTTGAGTTTGCGAAGGAACGCGCCGACACAGGCGAGTCGGTGATTGATGCGGCGAGTGAAGCATCGCGTCTTCGCTTGCGACCAATCATGATGACGAGCTTCTCGTTCATCCTCGGCATTCTTCCGCTGGTAGTCGCAACAGGTGCAGGCGCACAAGCCCGACACTCCATCGGCATCACGGTGTTAGGCGGCATGCTCGGCTCAACGATCATGGATCAGTTGGTTGTGCCGAGTTTCTTCTACATGTTCTATACGCTGCGCCGCAAGGTTGGCGTTGGAGTTCCTGAAGCGCCTCCGGGCACGCTGCCTGTGCATCATTAAGTAAGGCGAACAGTTTCATCATCTACTTCTACGACGGCCGCGCTCACACGCGGCCGTCGTGTTTTTGCCCTGTGTACGCGGCTACACTTCGACCCCATGCCCGCCAAAAACACTGCTGTCGCTTCGATGAAGTCCGCGTCTGTGTCCACCACTCACTCACTCGCAATCGCGCCGGCGGAGTATGCGGCGCGTCGAGCGGCGGTGTTGAAATCGCTCAAGGACGCTGTGGCGCTGGTGTTTGCGGGCGACATGGACGCGAGCATTCACGGCGAGTTTCAAGCGGGCGCGCATTTCAACTATCTCACGGGCATCACTGATGAAGCAGGTGCGGTGCTGCTGTTCGATCCGCTCAATCCTGTTGAAGCGCGGCGCACGATTCTGTTTCTGAAGCCACTCAATCCTGAACTTGAGAAGTGGGATGGGTTTCGCGCAGAGATCGCGAGCGCGCTCAAAGCGAAGTACGGATTCGCCACCATCATGCGCACCACTGCGTTCGCGCGATTTCTTCTTGACGCCACCAAACGCACGAAGCGCTTTGCGTTGCTGCACTCGCTTGCGCCGCACAACGCGCCTGTGTCACCCG
>QWPU01000157.1:0-679 GCA_003671065.1 Planctomycetota bacterium
ACTTCGGAACCGTGCAGCCATATGGATTAGCGCTGACGCTCTTGTGCGCGCCTCTCTCCACTGCCACGCTCGCGATCGCGTATCCGAAGGCCATCCTTGGTCTTGTGTGGCCGCCGCTGGTTTCAATGATTGGTCCCGTTCTGTGGCTGCCGACTTGGTTGCAAATTCGGTTCGTCGACTCTTCGCTCAGTTGCGTCGGAGGATCGTGGTCAGTTGGTGTGACCCCCGTACTGACTTCGATCGGATTGCTCATTCTGATTGTGCTCATGTTGTACGGCACTGCTCGATGGGGCCGCGTGCTTGCGCTCTGCGCCGCGACCGCGTGGTGCACTGGATTCGTGCTTCATGCGCGGGCATCGAGAGTGCGACCACACTTCACTAGCACCATGATCGCGCTCGGCGATGGGTCCATGCACTTCGTGGAGACCGCTGACGCGATTGTGTTGTTCGATGCGGGGTCGAGCTCGATGGGTAGCGTCGGAACACGCGTCGCGCTTCCATGGATCAGTACGAGAGGTGGAGTGGTGGACACGCTGTTCATTAGCCATCCGAATCTCGATCACTTCAGCGCGGCGCTTGATATTGCGCGCTACGCAACTGTGCGTCGAGTGATGGTGCATGACTCGTTTCTAGAGTCGGCTCACAGAGGGACATCGATGCGCGAGTTGCTTGATGGGTT
>QWPU01000157.1:689-4516 GCA_003671065.1 Planctomycetota bacterium
CGGGACAGTTGTTGAATCGATCGGCGCCGGTGCGAGTGTGCGGATCGGAAACGCGCAGTGGCAAGTGCTGTGGCCCGCGGTCGGGTTTCGATCGAAGCGCGAGAATGATCTTTCGCTCGTCATTCGTGTGGATGTTGATGCGGTTGATGAGTCGACGCGCGGCGCACGATTCCTCTTCACTGGCGACATTGAGACCGAGCCCGCGGCAAGATTGGTTGCGCAAGCGCGTGACGGAACTGTCGACCTCGCGTGTGATGTGTTTGAACTACCTCACCATGGGAGTTGGCGTGAAGCAGTTGTGCCGCTGATTGCTGCGGCGAATCCTTTGATCGTGTTGCAATCAACCGCGCAGAGACGATTCGATGCCGACCGCTACGCGCCGCATCTTCCCGTTGATGCGCAACGGTTCGTGACCTGTCGTGATGGCGCGGTTGAAGTGCGCGTCGAAGCGAGCATTGATGCTGGTGCAGGTCGCGCGCATCTTGTGAGTTCCACATTCGATCCTGATGCGCTCAACTTTTGGCGAAGTGCGGGACGAAGGCGCTTGCGGCCACTTGTGCGGCCGATCGTGCGACCGTTCGTGCGATTGGGATGCAAACGCACTCGTACATCATTCGCGACGAGAACTGTGATTTGGCGCGATGATGAATGTGGCACGTTCAATGATGACGCGGTCGCCGACCGAGCCGTTCGCGCCGTCGTCGAGTCGAATCGTCAGAAGTCCGCGCTTCGTCGACGACGCTGGTATCGAGACCTTCACGCGACGAGTCTGTGCATTGAGAATGAATTGTTGTGGCGTTTCACCGAGCACTTCAATGCTCACTCCGACGCGAGCGTCGGTTGGCGCTGGTTCAGCAAGGACAAGTTCACCGCAAAAGATGGCGCTCTCTGCGCGATCGATGACATCGCGAGGAAGGATGAACGACGCGGTGATCGGTCCGTCAAGGGAGATGTCCGCGCATCCGAGGAGGAAGCGATCGGACTGCGCGATTCGAACCGACTGCGCGGTGCTGTAACGAAACGACTCTGCGGGGACGGTGGGCTCGAGTGCTTGGCAGTTGGCGAGGGGGAGGAAGTTGTGTCGCTCGAAGATCACTGCGATGGCGTCAGCGGCAGTGTTGTCAGTCGTGGCGCTCGGTCGAACGCTCTCGAGCCAGTCGGTTGCGAGCGAGAAACTCCAACCCGTGGTCTGGTCGAAACGAATGTTGCGTCCACCGACAATCGAACCGTCGACGGTCCACACATCGGCGCCCAGGCGTTGCGTGACGGGAACATCTGCGAATCCAAGAGTCGCCACGCGTTCCATCGGAATGTGGCGATCGCGCTGGGTGGAATCGGTTGGCGCCACAGCGTCGTCGGCCGCGCCCTTGATTGGGTCAGGCGACTTGCTTGTTTCTGCCGCGATCGTCTCTTGTGCTCCTTCAATAGGCGCGAGCACGACATCGTCACCGAGCGTCTCGACAAAGCCGCTCACTGCGTCACCGTTGAGCAAGACGAGAGTGTCGCGATCCAACTTTCGAACGACGGGTCTGTCTGCGAGCATCTGAATGGAAGCGATGCGGTCGATGTCCGCGCCGACTGCGCCGATCCATCGATGTTCCCAAACAGGCTTGCCGTTGACGACGCGAAAGGTCCCTGGCAATCGCTGCCCGTCGGTCGAGGTGAGGATCCCGAGCGAGAGGGGAGTGCTCATCGACAATGTGCTCTTGAATGGAGCGGCGGCGGTTGTCTCGCGAGTGGGTGCTGTTGCGCGCAACGATGTTGCGTTTGCAACGCCACGACTCGAAGTGTCGATCTTGGTAACAAAAAACGCGACCACATTCGCTCGAGCAATGAGAATCGCTTCCGCGTCCACTGGCTGAGTGGGGATCAACGACCAGTTGTGCTCGTCGAGCGATTGGAGAGTGCCAACGATCCACTGACCGTTGGATTGGAGGATCTCGATGACGGGTCCGTGACGGACAACAAGAGCTGTCGGCGCAGTTGTGACGCTAGTGCTGTCAGCGTCGAAACTGACTGCGCGGGCGGACGTGGTGAACAGTGGACTGAGCCAAGCGCTCGTGCAGATGAGTGTGCTAGCGAAGACCCGAACGGTTTTGGTGGAAGGTGTGGCCGTCATATCACTCACTGGGTATCGCGTTCGGAATCACTCGCACTACTCTCAACGCTGGAAGATTGGCAGGTATCGCTTCGGCATTTGGAGAACGATCAAAGCCATCGCCGTTCCATACGCATCCCCAAATTGCTGATCAGACCACGAGCCGTCGGCATTCTGCCGAGACAACAACTCTTCTCGAATCGCAGGCCACCACGCCTTCCAGCGTTCTCCGCCGGCGAGATACATAGCCTGCACGGCGTAATACTGCCCATAGAAATAGTGGGACTGCGAGAAGCCGCCGCCAAACGCTCCTCCGCGCGGAAATGCGTTCTGCACGAGGTAGTCGAGTCCGCGCTCGATCGATTGATCTTCGTAAACGCCCGCGTAAAACAGGCTCGCGATGCCAGCCGCAGTACGTGGCCACGCCGAGCCACCGACATCCTTCATGTATCGAAACCCGCCGTCATCGTTTTGGCACGAACGAACATATCGAATCGCGTCATCAATCGTCGACTTCGGGACTTTGATGCCCGCATTGCGCGCGCTGCGAAGCGCCATCACTTCGCAGATGGTCACCGAGACATCGGCGTCGGCGGGGACGGGGTTGTAGCGCCAGCCACCCTCATCGTTCTGACAACTCACGATCAACTGGACGGCGCGAGTCAGAGCATCGCGGACGCGATCGTCGTCGGAGTTCATCCCATAAATCTCGCCGAGGAAGAGCGTGGCGAATCCATGTCCGTACATCGGCCCATGCGTTTCGTCAGAGACAAGCAGCCCTGTCTCAGTCGCGTGCGCGAGAACGAAGTCGAGTGCCTTGCGGACGTTGTCGCCGAAGTCGCCGCGCCCCGGAAGGTTGCCGTCAGCCATGAGCGAGATAGCCGAGAGACTCGTGACGCCAATGTGCTCGCCAAAGCGCCCTTGCCCAAACGAACCGTCTGCCTTCTGTTGACGGCGCAGGAACTCGAAGCCTCGTTGGATCGCCTCTTCGAGTTTGACGGTGATCTCCTCAGCCGCAGGAGCATTCTCCGCACCGCCGTTCTCCAGTTGTTTCGAAGGAGGCACGATGGCGGTTGGGGAATTCGCGCTCGACTGAAGCGGCGATGTCGTGGCTGTGGTCGCTGGTGCCGTCGTGACGGGTGCGCCCACTGCGCCGCCGCCGCTCTTGCCCGATCCCGCATCCTGATTCAACTCAACTCCAAAGAACGCAATTGGTGCACCAATCGCGTAACTCAATGGGTCGCCTTCCGCGGCCGAAGTGCCTGGAACACTCGTCCCTTCAACTGCGCGCGCAGGATCGAAGAGAAGTGTGAAGAGCACGCGACCGTGCGCGGCAAGCATCACAACCGAGTGATGCGCACGCGTGAAGGTGCGATGTGTCGCATGACGCGAGGCCCCCCCTTCGGTTGGTTGCGGCCAGCGCGGCGGGTCCGCGATCACAAAGTCCTTAGCTTCGAGATCTGCGGCCCCGAGGTGCGTGGCTTGATGGTCCACGGGTTGAAGATCCACGGCGTGAAGATCCACGGCCAGATGGCCGCTGTGGTCGTTGCTGAAAACACAAAATCCGAGTTCATCAGTAGGTCGCTGAGCTGCTGCTGCAGATCTGTCGGCGACTATTGCTTCGCGTACTCGCTGAGCAGACACCTGATCTACATCCAGACATTGATGCGCTCCTGCACAGACGTGTGTGTCGACCGAAGAGTCGCTCGGCGTCGCAACACTTTGGTCC
>QWPU01000157.1:4526-7424 GCA_003671065.1 Planctomycetota bacterium
CTGGAACACTCGTCCCTTCAACTGCGCGCGCAGGATCGAAGAGAAGTGTGAAGAGCACGCGACCGTGCGCGGCAAGCATCACAACCGAGTGATGCGCACGCGTGAAGGTGCGACGTGTCGCATGACTCGAGGCCCCCCTTTCGGTTGGTCGCGGCCAGCGCGGCGGATCCGTGATCACAAAGTCCTCGGCTTCGAGATCTGCGGCCCTGAGGTGCGTGGCTTGATGGTCGACGGGTTGAAGATCCTCGGCTTGAAGATCCAGGGCCTCCTGCGCGGACCTCTCGAGGAAGGCGAAGCCCCCGGCCAGATGGCCGCTGTGGTCGGTACTGAAAACACAAAATCCGAGTTCATCAGTAGGTCGCTGAGTTGCTGCTGCAGATCTGTCGGCGACCATTGCTTCGCGTACTCGCTGAGCAGACACCTGATCTACATCCAGACATTGATGCGCTCCTGCACAGACGTTTATGTCGACCGAAGAGTCGCTCGGCGTCGCAACACTTTGGTCCAAGGTTGTGCCGTTGCATGTAAAAAGGAAACTGAGCATGAAAGCTGGTGAGATCATTTCGATGCCTCCTCTGCCAGCTTGCGGTAGTACTCGCGAGTGAGTCGTTCATAGAGCGTGGATACCTTGTCGCGACGACCCTGGAGTACGAGCTCGCGAACTCGTGCGGGTAGTTGACCCCACTCAATCCGCGACTCTGCAGCGGTCGCGTCGTTGAGCGGTGCATCTGCAGGAACACTTCCGTCGTTTGACGACGATTGCTCAGAAGCACTTTCCCCCGCGCTTGCGCCCTTTGATGGTTTCCCCTTCTTGTCACCTTGCTGCTGACCATTCTTCTCAGAAGGATCGCCGGACTTCGAGTCTTGAGACTTGCTCGATTTTGACTGTGATGATTTGCCCGAACCCTTCTTCTGTTGCTTCGCCGCTTCCTCGAGCAATCGATCAAGAGATTTGATCACATCCTCTTGAATTCGTTGAGTGCCGAGTCCTGGGTCTCGCGCATCCGAAAGACGCGCCGACGCTGTCTTCATGCCTTCAAGAGCGCGCTCTACAAGATCTTGCAGCGAGGCTTCATTGAGTGATCGCTCAAGCCTCTTCTGTTCGGCACGCTCCGCAGCTTCTTCCGCGCTACGAGCGCCTGAATCCTTCTCGATGAGATCTGCACCCGTTGAACCGCCAGTCTCAGAATTGGAGCTGGGAACTCCCAGTAGGTCGTCGAGTGATTTTGGAGGCACCTTTGGTAGAGCGGTTGATCCGGTCGTTGGTGAGGATTGTGTTGGAGCTTCCTCGCGTTTAGGTGATGAGGCCTGCGACGCAATGGGTTGCCATGAGCTGTGAGTTCTCTCGAAAATCCGATGGGAGCTCGTTGGAGAAAAGAGTCCAAGGTTCCACGCCGTCAAACTTGATTGGGTGAGTGGTGACACCGCGAGTGCGGTATCTGCGGCCTTTGTCACCGCTGCAAACATCAACGCAGCAATCGCTACCGCGTAAGTTGCGAGCTTCATAGCGCAGCAATGAAACCATGATGCATTGGCTTCGAATCCTGTCATCTCAGTACCTCTCTTCGGTTGGATTGTGACTCGAATGCAAAATCTTGGTGTTTCACAGGGGTTTCTTCGTGGTTTTTGGAAAGCCACTGCGCGCCAACGCTGATTCGTGTTGTTCCGCGCGTGAAGTTGTTTGGAACGAAACCTGCCGCCACCGATGCGGAATTCACTGAACCGCCTTCGCCTTCTCGCTTCGGCGGTTCGGTTGGTTGCGGCGGCGTTGGTTCCAATGACTCTGGCGCCTCTGATGGTTCTGGTTTCACTCCTTCGCGCGCGGGCACAAAGGTTGGGTTTCCTGAAGGCGCGATCTTGTCTGCGATCTTCTGTCCGAGTTCGACGATTCGTTGCTGCTTCGCTGCCAGGTTCGCAACCTGTTGTGCGCGTGCCACAGGATCGAGCACTGCCGATTGCTCAGCAAATGCTCGGGTCCGTTGAGCGAGTGATCGCTGCATTGACCGCAGGATCTTAATCTCCGCAACTGGTGGAATCGCTCCCGCTGGTGGAGGACCTCCGCCGCCGGCGCCGCCTTCTCCTTGTGGAGCCTCTTGTTCTCCGAATGGATCACTTTCGTCGTCGCTCTTATCTTCGTCGAGCGCCTCAACGATCGCAGCAAGTGCTGCGATTGCTTCGTCTTCGGCAGGAAGAGCGCCGTCGGGATCGCCATCGCTCAGCCGAGCCTTCGCATCAAGTAAGACATCATCGATGGTGTCGTGCATTTCGATGAGCGCATCAGAGTTCTGTACATCTGTCTCGCTCGAGCGGATGCTCTCGATCGCTCCTCGCAACTGCTCCTGCACAGTGCCTAGGCGGCGACTCTCCATCAGTTCACGGCGAGCGAGTGCCTTTCCTTCTGGCGCAATGATCTTCATGGTCGATGCGCGCACTGCGGCTTGCAGTTCTAAGAGTTCACGATACCTCGCGAGAATCTCCTCGCGCTTCTCCTCCTCAGCGCGCTCTTCTGCACGATCGGCCGCGTCTTCCGCCTCCACAAGCGCATCATTGAACGACTTGATCGCAGCATCCATTGCCGCAGACGCATCGCCGCGCTTGAATTGCGATGCGCGCAACATTCCCGTCGCTCCCGCAAGGCTCCCGGCCGCGCTATCGATGACTCGTGCAACGCGCGCGGCTTCACGGCTCGCTGCTCGTGCGTCACTCGCTACGCCGCGCGTATTTTGTGACAACTTCCCAATAGGGAACGCGGTCGACTCGCGCGCAATCTCACCCGCGTCCGTATTCATGTCCGAGACCGTTTGCACTTCCGCCGCTAGTGTTTCCGCTTCACTCAAGAGTCTCTTGATCGAATCAACAAGCGTCTCAAGGAGACGAGCAAGTTCCTCTGCGCGAACT
>QWPU01000158.1 GCA_003671065.1 Planctomycetota bacterium
CGCGCTGATCGCGATCTCACGGTACTTCCACTCATGAACACGATTCCGAGCGTTCGATCTATCCGAGATGCACTCATTGAAGAAGCGGGGCAAGCGATCTCCGATCCTGTTGCGCTTGAAAATCTTCGCGCGAATGTCGCGGCATGTGCGCGAGGCATTCGGCGCGCGATTGATCGTGCGCGCGATTTTTCTCAGCGAGGACTCATCAGTGAAGCCGCGGGTCTCGTCGAAGACTTCCCAGATCTTGCACGGCAAGCAGAAGCACTAATGGAGCTTCCATCCAGCAACCCATCGGTCGCTCGATTGTGGAGTGAGCAAATCGACTTGCAAAGTTCGCTGGTCTCCCTTCCAACACGCGAAGAAGTTGACGCACTCGCGGGCTATGGAACGCGCGCGCTTGAGCATCGCGTCATGCTTGATGGGCTTCGCATTGCTTCACTTCGCGCCGAGCCGATTACCGTGCGATTGCGCTTGCTTCGGAAGATTCGCGCGGCTGACTCTCGCAATCGAATGTGGCTTGATCAGATCGAACGCGTGGAACAAGAATGGCTCAAGCGCATTGGGCAACTGCGTCACAAGGACAATCCGTCACGCGTGGAACTCGATGAAGCGCTCGCCGCGCTCGAGGCGAACGAGTGGGTTGCAACGGTGCCGCGTGGACTCAAAGAGGAGATCTACGCCAAAGTGAAGCCGTTGCGCGCAGGTGAAGCAGTTGGTCGCTATGCCGAATTGGCTGCGCAGATTCACGACGCCGCGTCGCGCATGGATCGCGATGAACTGTTGAATCTTGAAGGCGCGTGGGCGTTAGTCAATCAAGAAACTGGACGCATGCCTGATGAGGCGCTGGCCGCAGACATTGCGTCAGCGTTTGATTGGTTGACACGGCTTCAAGATGAAGAGAACGCGCAAGCGGAATTCAATGGAAAGGTTGAACTGCTCGAGCGGATGCTTCTTGAGTGTCGACCTGATGTCGAGGTCGAGCGGCAGATCGCATCGTTGCGTGACGGAGGGTTTTCTGCACCCGAAGGGCTCGTTGAGCGCGCGCAGAGTTACATCCTCTCAGCGCGACAACGAGTGCAGCGCCGCCATCGGTTAGTGCTAGTCGCGTGCGTCTTGGGCGCAAGCGTCATCACCCTCGCTGCGTTCCTCGCAATCCGAGCACACTCTGAAAAGCTGCGCATCGAAGGTGAACTCGCGTCGCTTACGGCAGCAATCAGCGCGAAGGACTCAACGAAGGCGCACGCGTTAGCCGAGCAACTTCGTGCCAGTGGCGACGAACATGACGCGCAGATGCTTACCGCGCTTGATGCAGAACAACACATGTTTGACGCGCGAAATGCCCGTACTGCTGCGATTAAGGTCGCTGTTGCAGCCGCCATCCTTGAGCTTGAAGCAGGAGCGAACCGCACTCGCGTCACAGCCCTTGAAGCAGACTTGATTGCGTTGCGTGTCGATGCACTCGAACCTGAACGCACTTCATTGGATCAAGCGGAACAATTGCGAATCAAGCGTCGTGACAGCCTCGATGAGATCAATCAGGCGCAAGTGAGTGCCGCACTCGCAGCGGTTGATGTTGCGCTCGACGCATGGAAACTCCCTGACGAGTGGAGCAACGAGGCGCAACTCGACAGCCAGCGATGGAACTTCTACTCCTTGGAACTCCTTCGAATTCAGGGACTGCTCAAGAAGGCGCGCGACGGGATCGAAGGGTATGAAGCAGGACTTCCGCGATTGAAACTGAAGAGCGATGGTGTTGACTCACGACTTGCAGAAGCAACATCACGACAAGCAGCGCTGGCAGCAGCACTGACCGAACTCGATCCTCAGCGCCTGTGCTTAGGTGTGACAGAAGAAGAAGATTTCATCAAACGACTTGATCAATGCCTGGCCGCGCACGGTGGGACATTGGCTCGTCAAGGCAGGCTCGCGGATTTCGAAGAAGTGAAAGCGCTCGGAGCAGCTTGGATTGCATTGCACGCGTGGCGTGAAGACTTGCGGCCGCAACTCGCCGCTCGACTCGGCTTAGATTTCTCGAAGCTCGTGCCTATCGAAGAAGCAACCGCCGTGCTCGCACTGATTCGAGAGTTCAACAGAGACCATCCATCAAGCCCGTATAGCGCGCGATTGGAACAACTCGCAAATAGGTTTGAAGCGAACGCCAACTCTGAAGTCTGGGAGCCTAAGCGCATCGGGCTGGAACTCGAGGATCAACACTTCAAGAATCTTGAGGTCGTTCCGTGCGTGGGAGATAAACGGTTCTATCGGCGCGGCTCGACGAAGACCGATCCCCCTGACAATGAATCGAATCCGTTACATCGCGCGGTGGTCACGCTCGCCGATGTTTCAATTGAACCCGATCTGTTGAAGTCGATCTTGGTGGTGACATCGCGTGATGTGACTGGAAAGCCGACGCTTTCCGTCATCTCGAAAGCGTGGGGTCAGGCGCAAGCAGATCTCGAAGCAGCGCAGCCGCATGATGCCTCGGTGCTGATGCTCGACCTGCTTTCAAAGATCGCCAACGCAAACAGCGAGGAGCCGCTCTTCCAATTGCGTGCGCTGCAGCGAGCAACATCAGCGTTCATGCAGAGTGGAACGGTTCCAGCACATGTGAAGCCTCCGCTGACAACATGGTTGAAGTTGGTGCAGGATAAAGCTCGTGATGCCATCGACGCTGACTGGGTGAAAGCGGGGTGGGATGACCCTGTGAATTACAAAGTTGCGGTCAGGCAGGCGAAGAATGCTCTTGAGCAATTTCCTGATTTGAAGCGTGCGGCTCTTGAGGCTGCTGATCTCCAAGCGACTGCAGCCAAGGCGTTGATGGCACTCGCGCCTGTCGGCGTCTTGGTGCCTGCGAAAGCTGGAGTGAGCGGGCGCGAGATCTTTGGAAGCAAACTGACCGAGCAACTCGTCGTTGTCGTGAGGCGTGGCAGCGGATGGGCATTCGTTGATGTTCGCGCGGTGAACGGAGTGTGCGACGCATCGATTGACGGCCTACCCAAGGGACCATTGCTGATCTTTAGGAGTATCAACAAATGATGACAACACGAAGCACTGATACTGGACCGTTCTTGCGCTATCAAAGTCTTGATCCAGAGGCGCGGTTTGGATTTCCCGCTGGCCACGGCACGACACCGAGTTCACTCACCTGTCTTCTCTTGACCACAGTGTTGAGTGCGGCGGCTTATGGCAGCGCGTATGGCTGGCGAGAACATGAGTGGGGCGCAGTGGTATGGGAGTACATGACGGCATTCGGACGCATTCCGATTCCAATCATCTTGCTTTCGATTTGGTCGCTGGTGTTCCTATTCGTTAAGTCATTGAAGATCCGTGCGCAGCGCGCGGCGTTGCGGCTTGCGTTTGTGCCTGAGGACTCGGCGTTTGTGCTCAGCGATAGCACTGCCGATGCCGTGATCGACGCGATTGATCGCTCGGTCGATGACCCGTCACGCTTTCTCTTTCTTGCTCGCTGCCGCGCAGTGCTTCGCATGATGCGCAATCTCGGTCGCGTGTCCGATGTCGATGAGATCCTCTCTTCGCGCGGCGATCAGGATGAGTCGAGCGTGGACTCTGGTTACACCATTCTGCGCGGGTTTATCTGGGCAATACCAGTGCTTGGTTTCATCGGCACCGTTGTTGGTCTCACTCAGGCGATGAAGCGTTTCGGTGAGACGATGAAGTCCGCTGGGCAAGACGTTGCCGTAATCACCGAAAAGTTAAAGACGGTGCTCGAGGGTTTGGACACCGCGTTCATCACGACTGCGGAGGCGCTCATCGCGGTGCTGTTTATCTATCTGATTCAAACTCTTGTGCGGCGCGCAGATGAGCAGCTGTGTGATGACATCCGAACCGCGTGCTCCAATGCGATCGTTTCGCGTGTTCGAATTACGAAGCGAGAACAGTGAATGAAGTGCCGCCATCAAACTGCTCCGGTCTCGTTCTTCTCGTTTCAAGATGTCCTCATGTGTTTGATCGGCATCACGATCGTGGTGACGATGACCATGCTGCTGCAAGTGGCGAAGGCGACCACGGACATGGTGAAGAGCGCGCAATCAAGTTTGGACGCGGGGATTCCAACCGCGTTGCCAGAGCGGGCGCTTCGAGATCGAGTCGCGTCGCTTGAAGCAGCGGTGCGCGAAGCCCAGACGCGGCCAGATGTTGATCCACTTTCGACGCGCGCCACACTTCGTCAAGAACTCCGCGCAAAGGCCGCGGACCTTGAATCACTTGAGAAACAAGCGCGCGAACTCGAGCTGCAATTGCGCGAACTCCTCGTTGCGCATCCAGCGGCCGCGTCCTTGCGGGAGTTGTTGGAACTGACGCGAATTCGTGATGATCGCGTTGCCGCGCTTTCGACACTCGAACGAAAGAAGCAGATCACCTTCATCCTCGATGAGGGCGAACCGCTGCATCCGATTGTGTTTGAGATATCAGGTGCGCGCATCGTCGTGAGTGACGCTGGCGATGGCGCATCGACGCGCATCGCAGCGGGAACGATCGCAGCGCAATGCATCGATGCATTGAAGTTGTTTGCAGTGCTCTCCGCGCAACGACCCTCGTACATCTTGATGATCGTGACGCCATCAGGGATCGCGATGTATCGAACACTTCTTGATGCGATTCACGCGATGCCCGAGGAGATGCGGCCTCGACTGGGCTTCGACCTCATTCCTGAAGGGTCCTATGTGTCGCCAGTGTTTCCGAGTGTGATGACTGATCGTCCAGAGGATGCTGCACCGTGAAGCGCACGCATCATGATCCTAATGAGAGCCTTGAGCTCTTGCTCGACACGATCTGCAATATGTTTGGCTCGATCATCTTTGTTGCGTTGATCGCAGCGCTGTTGGCCATGACTTCGTCTCGTGGCAACATGACTTCAGAACTGTCACAGATTGATTCTGAGCGGGGGAAGCAAGTGGCGTCGCTGCGTACTCGCGCCGATGAACTTGACCGCGAACTTTCCAAACTGCCAGCGCCCGCAGAGTCCATTCTTGGCGAGGGCGCAGTTGATCGCGTCGAGAAGGCGATTGTGGAAATTAGCCGCAGACAAGCGTTAATTCAGCAGTACTCCGAGGCGCTCGCCACATCGAGTCAATCGTTCGAAGGCGCGGACATCCAACTTGAGCCGCTGCGCGAAGAGATCGCACGGCTCGATGAAGCGCTCGCCTCGGCGACATCAGCACAAAACCGCAAGATGCGTACGCCGCTTGAACGCGAGTTGGGTTTGCGGATCTTCACGGTCGTGCTCTGGAAGGATCGTCTCTATCCGATCTGTGATTGGACTGATCGCTCGCTCGGCGGTTGTGAATTGCTGCGACGATGGGACGATCGGTATGTGTTCGCGAATCGATGTTCCACGCCGCTCTACCGATGCGAGGCATCTGGAATTGAGATTCATCGCAGCATTGAGTTGCGACCAAATGCTGGTATCCCGATCACGAGCGTCTCCGAACTTCACACCAACGCTGAGTTCATTCGGCTGCTCGCGACTCTCGATGCGAGTGCTGATCTCATTGGGTTCACAGTCGCGCCAGATTCCTTTGACACATTTGCTGTCGTGAAGGAAGCGTTCTTGCGCAAGGGATTCAATTACAACCTGGACATCAGCCCGTCAATGCTTCCGCATTACAACGACAGTTGGATTAGCGGGATCTCCAGCGGACTCTGACACTCATGGTGCAACGAAGAGATAGGTGCCGCCGTTTTTCTGGGCAATCTCTTTCATGAGTGTTTCAGCCTGCACCTCACCGAACGCGATCGAATGAATCACTGTCGGATGTGTCCCCGTATTGAGTGTGCTCAGCAACTGTGCAGTCTGCGGTGGGATTTGACCATCGGTCATGAAGAAGATGCAATCAGGAGTTGGGTTGAGATTCGCAAACGCGAATCGGAAAGCCTCCGTTGGATCAGTGCCGCCGCCCGTTCCCTGCTGGGCGATGAGTTGAATGGTTCGATTCTTGTCCGCGTCACCCTTCATCCACGCTTGATCGATCACATGCGCAGTGCCGTCGAAGAAGACGACTGAAAAATCAGTCTTGGCATCAAGGTTTGAAATCGAAGCGGTCAGTTCGAGCTTGAGACGATCAAGCTTTGGTCCCTGCATCGATCCTGAAATGTCAACGATGAAGCAGACCCGTTTGCCTCCACCTTTGACTCCAAAGAAACTTGTCTCGTGCTGCTCAATGATGGTGCCGCCCTTGGCTCTCGTAGGGACGCGATCAGCGCGATCCGCGTCGGTCGCAACATCTCCGCCACCGCGACGAAGCGACTCAAACGCATCGCGTGTGATTGCGGCGTAACGCTTGCTGCCGACCACGAGCTCGCGCGCGTCTCGTTTCCAAGCAATCGTCCATGACTCCGCAGCATCGGGCGGCAAGACGACGACGCGTGGCGTGCCGCCAAGCGGAAGCGGATCGCTGCTGAATCGTGAGTTGAGCGATGGATCGCGGCGAATGCACAGAGAACCCGCGGATGCATCAGTGTTCGAAACTGCGCAATCAAGCGCGAATTCACCGCCCTGCACCAGCGTGATGTCGCCGCGAAACACGCGATAGATCGCCGCGCTGTGCAGTGCTGGATTCAACATCAGTACCGAACGCGAGTAGCCGCCCGGACCAAAGTCAGCATCGGAGGGACCTTCGATTTGTTCCCAAATCCCAGTGATCGGAAGCGATGCGCGTCCCGTTGAACCGTGAGCGCGTTCGAGTAAACCTGCGTCACCTTCAAGGAGTTCGACTTCAAACTCGGGGAGTTCAATATCGCTTGGCGTCGTAGGCGCGACCGCTTCGCTGCTTGAGGCGTTCGATTCGCTGATTGGTTCGCGTTCGTCAGCCGAGTTTGGCGGTGTATCAACGGACGATTCATTCGGTGCGCCGTGAGCACCAACGATGGCAAGCGGTGGTTGAGCGACACCTTCGCTTCCACCCGCCATCGTTCCAACATCGCCACTTGCCGCTTCGGCTTGCTGCTTGCCTGTGTCCTTCGGTGGCTCAGTTCCAGCATTTGGAGCGCCAACTCCCTCAGCGGTATCCTTTTTTGGAGGTTCGACATCACTGAACAGTCGACGCGGCTGAGCGACTGTTTGATTCGGCTGAGGCTGTTCGGCGTTTGGAGCGTCTGCAGAGCTTCGCGAACCCTTTGCAGATTGATCGCCACCGCCCTCGCCTCCGCCACTGCCACCACTAGGGAGATCACTCGAAGGAGGTCCGCTGCTGGGAGCGCGTTCATCTCGAGGAGTGTTCGTAGGAGTCGATGGTGCCTGCAAGCCGCGTGGACCTGATCCGCCGCCTCCACTTCCTTCGCCGTACGCGGATGGGCTGTTGGTGCCACTCGATGATCCGCTTGGTGCGCCGCACGCTCCGCAGGCGCTGCCAGAAGCGTTGGTTGCGGTGGACCCACACGCGCCA
>QWPU01000159.1 GCA_003671065.1 Planctomycetota bacterium
ATATCGAGGCTGTCGTCGCCGATATTCCAGATGGTGATGTACTTCAGGTTGACAGCGCCACCCCAAATTTCAATTCCGTCGTCAACATTGTTCATGATTTCCATGTGATCGATGGTCGTTTCGCGACCAACTCCACCGAGTGAAAGCCCGTTGAGTTCGTTGTTGAGGCCGATGACCTTGCCGCCGTAACGGAATGAGCAGAACGCAAGCGAACCGCTGTCATCTTCGTCGTTGCCGCCGCCGTAGATCACATTGGTATCAGTAGGGCTCGCAGCGGTGAGGCCTTCCATCGTGGCGATGTTGTTTGCGTTTGGTGATGCGGCGTTAGCGGCTACCGCGTTCTCGCTGATGTAGCCCCTACCCATGATGGTGAGGTTGCCCCACTCGTTGCACACTGGGCGCCATGTGCCAGTGCTTGGATCGCCAGCAGTCCATGTTGCAACATCAGCCTTTGATGTGAAGATGATCGGGGACTCGTTGGTGCCCACGGCGTTGATGCGCGCGCCGCGAGTGATGGCGAGTGAGCCACCGACTTCGCTTGCGATGACGGTGCCCGGCGCAATGGTGAGCGTGACGCCTGGAAGAACATAGATTTGTCCGATCAGGTTGTAGGTGTTCGCGCTCGACCAGGTGGTCGATGTTGCGATGTTGGCGTTGACGAGGATCTCGGCAGCATGAGCCGAACCAATGTTGAGGAGAGTCGCGCCAGAGGCGAGGAGCAGGCAGCTGATTGAGTTGGACTTCATTTCATTCCTTCAATGTTTAAGTTCTGAACAGACACTTGGACGCGGTTTGCATGATGCCTATCCAGGGACATCATGCAAAGGGGTTGCATGACGCCTATCCAGAGACATCATGCAAAGGAAAAGTACTCCTTAACGGTGTGGATCACGCTAAGACGCGCTGTGAACTCTGCGAGACTTCTGTTCAGATACGCAGCGACGATTGCGGGCACCGACACACTTCACGAAGGCGAACAATGCCAGTCTCGTGTAAGCGTTGTGTGTGGATCGCGTGAGCGCAGCGCGAAAAATTGCGTCAAGCGCCCAAAGAATCAAAGCGTGTATTCACGCGCCTACAAGACCGAACACCGCGCCATCGAGATCGCGCACGATCGCGATGTGTGTGCCTGCGCAATCTCGCGGGCCGTCGATCACGGCGGCTCCGAGCACCACTGCGCGCGCAACTGCTGCATCGAGCGACGCCACCCTGAAGTACGGAATCCACGCGGCGGGAACTGCGGAGTTCAATCCGCGTCGATGACAGACTCCCGCGAGCGCTGGCCCGTCCTTGACGGCATGCAAGCAGTGATCGTTGTAACTCCCTTGCTCGTCACTCATCGGGATCGCACTGGTCGAAACACCGAGAATTTCCGTGTAAAACGCTCGCGAGCGCTCCGCATCAACAACGGCGATATCAAGCCACGCTGCAAGTGTTTCGTGTGCCATGTGCGCAACGTAGCGCGGCAGTGGCGGTGATTGGGGTACGCTGCGACCTCGACGAAAAATGGCCATCGATGACTGTCAACAATCTGCCACGCATCCACTTCGCCCCGAGGTTCACTCCATGAAAAAAACCCTGCTCGCGTTCAGCGCCCTTTCCATTTCTGCACTCGCCTCGCTTGCCTCTGCAGCAAGCACCGACCTCTTTAACGGCAAGGACCTGAGCGGCTGGGTCAATGTGAACACCGCGCCATCAACCTTCACGGTCGGCAAAGACGAGACAGGCGCGCCAGTCATTCGCTGCTCAGGGAACCCCACTGGCATCCTGCGCACCGAACTCGCATACGAAAACTTCACGCTCGAGTTTGACTGGAAGCACTTGAGCGAACCTGGCAACGCAGGGCTCTTCGTCTGGAGCGATCCCTATTGCTCGACAGGTGTGCCGTTCTCTCGATCGATCGAAGTGCAGATCATGCTCACGCCTGACAACATCGATGAGAAGGGTCGCACGATGTACACGGGACAAGGCGACATCTTCTCGATCTGGGGCGCGAAGATGACGCCTGATCGCGCGCATCCAGGAGGCTGGGAGCGTTGTCTTCCGAGCGCGCGTATGACCAAAGGTGCGGGCAACTGGAATCATTACAAAGTTGTGTGCGACAAAGGCGTCATCACGCTGAGCATCAACGGCACCGAAGTGTCGGGCTGCAAAGACACCACGCCTCGCAAGGGTTTCATCTGCCTTGAAAGTGAAGGCACGGAGATCTGGTTCAAGAATCTTAAACTCACTGAACTTCCTGCCGCTGTTCCTGCGCTCACTCCCGCGATGACCAGCGATCTTGCACGCGCAGGCCTGCGATCGATCTTCGACGGACTCACCCTCACTGGTTGGCATGAAGGCGATGCGCTCGGCACCACCGCCGCTGGTAAACACTGGTCGGTCGGCGGCAATGTGATTCACTTCGATGGCAAGGGTCACGACTTGTGGACGAATGAAAGCTACGGCGATTTCGAGATGCAAGTTGATTGGAAGTGGACGAACGAACATCAAGGATTGCTGAAGCGTCCCTTCATCGGTCTCGACGGAAACACCGTGAAAAACCCTGACGGCAGCGACAAGTTGGTTGAAGTCGAAGAGCGCGACAGCGGCATCTATCTGCGCGGCAACTCAAAGAGTCAAGTGAACATCTGGACATGGCCATGCGGTTCGGGTGAGGTGTATGGCTACCGCACGGACGCGAGGATGACGCCTGAAGTTCGCGCGGCCTGCGCACCGCGTATGCACGCTGACGCAGCGGTCGGTCAGTGGAATCGCTTCCGCATTCGCATGGTCGGCGAGGTGCTCAATGTGTGGCTCAACGACAAGCATGTGCTCGTCGATGCGCGCCTGCCAGGCGTTCCGACCAGTGGTCCCATCGCGCTGCAGTGCCACGGTTGCCCGATCGAGTTCACGAATGTGATGATCGAGCGACTTGTGTCGAAGTGATCATGCACTACTGAAACGCGCATGAATCTCCATGACTCTCAATGAACGCGCGCATTGCGAGTGACATCGAGTAGTTCCGGCTAAGCAGGCTTACGCATCGTCTGTGATGCGCAAGACTTCAATCAGTTGAAGTCCCCATTGTCCGTCCGCAAACTGATTCGTTGAAACACTCCGCGCATCGGTGACTTGGCTCCTTGTAGCCGTGGCTCGCGCCGGGGCAGATTCAGCATCGTTGAGTTTTGGTTGAACTGCACAGCGCAGCACACCAGAGTCGATGCCGCGGACGCGCGATGTGGAAGGACATCAATGGTTAACTTGGCCTGTTTTGCCCTATTCGCGGTGGCAACCGCTGTTTCTATGCCATCGCCTCATCACGCTGCGCTCGCGGGAGATTCGAGTTCGACGGCGAAACAAACGCCGCGGATGTGGCGCAACTGCTCGGGGAATGGGGGCCCTGCCGTTAGTGCGAGAAACCCACAGATCTGCGATGTGTGATTTGATCAGAGAACGCACTTGCAACTGTCTGATTTGCAGCGACACTCTGTGCATGATCCCTTCCACGATGTTGGCTTTGCTTGTCGGTGCACACGCGCCCGCTCTTGTTTCAACTGCACTCAACGCACCGATTGGCTCGACTGAGAAGACCGCGGTGAGAAGTACGACTGCGGCGCTCGATCTGCTGGCGTTTGAAGCGTCGATGTTCAGTGCGCTTGTGATTGGCGACGCACTCCCTAGCGCGCTCACGCCAGTTGCTGGTCGCGGCCTTGTGCTTCGCTCGCGCCGAGGCGCCAACGACGCCGAGCATTTCATCTTTGAACATCCAACGCAACCTTCGCGTGAAGCATCGCTGCTGCTGCGTGAGGGTCGTCTTAGCGGATCGATCACGCATCTTGGCAACACGCGATCGATGCTCACAGGCCTGCGCGCAGGTGTCTCAAGCGTTCGCGTTGAAGATGCGACGAAAGATTTGCCCTGCGCGCACACCGACGAGTTTCGCGCAGTCAATCAAGGTGATGGCGCAATCGCAGGAGCGCTCTGTGATGATGGCTCGCGCGTCGATGTGCTCGTGGTGTACACGGATGCTGCGATCGTGCAAGCGGGCGGCGTGACCCAGATCGGTGATTCAATTCTGTGGGCGATCAGCGACTCAAACGCGATCTACGCCGCGAGCGGCATTGCGCTTCAAGCGCGGCTTGTGGCAACCGCAAACGTTGCTGGCTACATCGAAGATCCATCGTCGATGGTGAATGATCTCTATCGGCTGCGCGACCCTGCCGATGGCTTCATGGATGAGATTCACGCGCTTCGCAACGCGACGGGCGCCGATCTCGTTGCGCTTGTGCGCGCGAGTGGTGGCGGCGCATGCGGCATCGCGTGGCTTGTTGGTTCGAGCGTCGCTCAAGAGAGTTACGGCTTCAGCGTCACTGCACTCAATTGCTTCGGCGGCAAGACATTCACGCACGAACTCGGTCACAACATGGGCTGCTGCCACGCGCCTGGAGACGGTGGCGGTTGCACGAGCGGCGGCGTGTTTCCGTATTCGGTCGGCAACCGTTTCTTCGGCCTGAGCGGCACTGAGTATCGCACTGTGATGGCGTATGCGCCTGGCACGCGCATTGGTCGCTTCTCCTCACCGCTCGCGCTCTATGACGGCATCGCCACCGGCATCGCCGACGAGCGCGACAACACGCGATCGATAAACGAAACTCGCTTTGTCTTTACTCAATTTCGCTGCAGCGTTTGTCGCGGCGACTTCGATGGTGATAATCAGGTCGCCGCATCAGATCTCGCGATCATGCTTGGCTCGTGGGGTGGAGTGCAGTCGGATCTCAATGGCGATGGTGTGTCGGACGCAGCGGATCTTTCGATTCTGCTCGGCGCGTGGGGACCGTGTCTGTAAGGCAGACCCACTCTGATAGCCCCATCGGCAAGGAAACAGAAACAGCCCCGACTTCGGTCGGGGCTGTTCTTTGTTGTATGAGTTGATCCCGCCGCTCGCTTACTCTTCATTCGTTTCGCGGTGCTGCATTTGCGCCTTCAAACGCGCCAGAATCGACGAGTGCATCTGGCTCACGCGACTTTCTGACAAGTCGAGCGTCGCCCCGATTTCCTTCATGGTCATCTCTTCGTAGTAGTAGAGAATGACGATGAGGCGTTCTGCGCGCGACAGGCCCTTGGTGATGAGCGCTTGCAGATCTTGCTTCTGCACAACTTGCAATGGATTCTCTTGACGACCGTCTTCGACGACATCGATTTCGCGAACATCCTTTGAGCTGTCCGTCTCAAAGCACTTTCGGGTGAGACTCACCATCGAAATCGGACGCGAGTCTTTCTGCAGTTTCTCGAACTCATCGCCACTGACATTGAGTCGTGTCGCGACTTCATCTTCGGTCGGCTTCGCACCCGTTTCCATCTCGATCGACTTGCGCACTTTGTCGACCTTGGCGGTGCGACTGCGCACAAGACGAGGCACCCAGTCCATGGAACGCAACTCATCGAACATCGCACCGCGGACGCGCTGCGTACAGAAGGTTTCAAACTTGACGCCACGATCTGGATCAAATCCATCCACGGCATCCATCAAACCGAACGCGCCAGCGCTCTTGAGGTCATTGATTTCGACTTCGCTCGGAAGGCGCTTGTGCAAGCGCTCGGCCGCGTAGGACACGAGATCAAGATGCTTGCGAATGAGAAAGTTGCGGATTTCTACGGTCGGCGTCACGCGGTATTCGCGCCACACGGAATCAATCGGTCGCTCTGCAAGCGTCAGCGGCTTTGGAGGTGCTTTCGCAGCGCGAGTTGCTGCGGCATCCCCAGTTGTTGACTTCGAAATCGCGCGCGGCGGCGGCGGCGTCTTGGTCTTTCCGCCGGATTTTGCCTTGGTTGGTGCTGCTGCGTTGATAGCTGCTGCGACTGCCATCTCAACTGCAGCGAGCGCCGCAATTGGTGATGCAGCGCTAGATGCAGCGGGCTTTCGCGCGGGTGCGTTCGAAGCGCTCGCAGGAAGCGTGGCGCTCGTCCGTGCACGCTTGGTGACGCTACTCTCGCTCGCCTTCGTTGCGGCAGATGTCGAACTGGATTTCGAAACGGTTGAGGATGTTTTGACAGTCGTCGCAGACTTCAATGTTGAAGATGACGTTGAAGATGACGCTGAAGATGACGTTGATGTTTTTGGCATTCGGTCGGCTCCTTGACCAGACAAGAAATCACTCGAGCGTCCGCTCACCAGACGGCGCGCTCGTGTGCGTGCTGCGAGTCCTGTGTTGAATGTGACATTCGAAGATTGCGGGAGGTTCCTGACACGAGATCGTGCAAGGAGAGCGTGCCGCAAAGGCGAGGTCCATTCGCTACAGGCGCGCATCGCGCACCCATTCGCTTCAGAGGTATTCCGATGAACTGTGAGCTCATCGACCTACTCCTGAAGACCCACATGCGTTTCTTTGGTTGTGCTGAAAGTGGCCTTTTTGCCTTGTTTCAGCATACTTTTGACACGCATGCGTCGTGCTCGCAAGACATCCATGTCCTACGGTCACCACGTCAGTATAACGAGAATCCGATTCCTGCAAGGCCCATTCGCCTTACTGCACATTCTTTTCACGAAGACGTCTCGATGCTGTCCGATTCTCCGTTTGAACCGCCTGTGCGGCCAAAGAATCTTCATCATCATCCAGCACATCGACTCCCGTGAGGCCTCCCAAATCATCCTCGGCCGCTGCGCGAGCGGCTTCATCAGCGCGATCGGACTCCATGGTCGAACGCTCGATGCGAGTGACCTCTTGTTGGACGATCCAATCACACACAAGACCCACAATGAATCCACCGACGAAGCCGAGTGCCAGCGCAAGTAATGCGCGACTCAGCACGGTCTCGGTTGGATTCGAACTGGCAAGCCCCACCGCAATCGAAACGGTGAACGAGGCAAAGGCTGTACACGCCCCCGCTGCCTGCGGAATCGGAATGCGCGGAGGATGGTGAGCACTCGGTGCTGTTCTACCCTTCGATGTTCGTTGAGTCATGGCCATTGTGAGTTCACCACAAAAGTTCGGTTCTAAGCGTGTGAGACGATCCCTACCGCTCGCAGATCATTCGAGCGCTCGCTCAACGCAAAAACTGCCGAGTGAGCACGCGATCGAAGCGCGTGACGGATGTAAGCGAATGGTGTTCCTCGTTGGGGCCGCGCGGGCGATTAGTGCTGCGCGAGGAATCCTGCGAGACGACCGAGGAATCCCTTGCGCACATCGGTTGGTGCGGCATCGGGCTCGCCCATGAGTTTCGCTGCGAGGCGACGAATGGCCTTGCTCGAAGGCGCATGAGGCGTGCCGATGGTGACAGGTTCGCGACGACGAACCGAAGCGGGAAGCGAGACATCAAACGGAATCGATCCTGCGTACGCAATGCGCGTGTTCAAAAACGCCTTTGAAA
>QWPU01000016.1 GCA_003671065.1 Planctomycetota bacterium
AAGACGCGCGCGTATTCCACGACTCGACCCGCGTACATCACGCACACGACATCAGCGTTCTCGGCAACGACACCGAGGTTGTGGGTGATGAGCATGATGCCCATGCCGCGACCGCGTTGGAGTCCGCGAAGAAGTTCAAGAATCTGCGCTTGAATTGTGACATCGAGCGCGGTGGTCGGCTCATCAGCAAGCAGCACCGTCGGCTGGCACGCGAGCGCCATGGCGATCATCACGCGCTGGCGCATGCCGCCTGAAAATTGGTGCGGATAGGCACGCATGCGCTCTTCTGGCTTTGGAATGCCGACATCTTTGAGTGCGCGAATCGCGAGCGCCCACGCTTCTTCGCTTCCGACCTTCTGATGAAGCAGAATCGCTTCGATGATCTGATCGCCAATCGTGTAGACAGGATTGAGGCTCGTCATCGGCTCTTGAAAGATCATCGCGATCTTGCCGCCGCGAATCGGCAGCATCTCGCGCTCGGGCAGCGTGAGTAAATCTCTGCCTTCGAACATGATCGAACCGCCGTCAAAGCGCCCAGGTGGTCGCGGGATGAGTTGCATCGTGCTCATCGCCGTCACGCTCTTGCCGCAGCCAGATTCACCGACAACAGCGAGCGTTTGATTGGGATGCACCGTCATCGACACGCCGGCCACCGCTTGAATGCGCGGCCCGCCTGCGGAGTTTGCGAAACTCACGGCGAGTTCGTTGACTGAAAGTAACGGCGTAGTGCGCTCGGCGCTTGTGACCGTTGAAACTGAGGCAGGTGCCGACGACTCCATCAATGCGCAGCCTTTCGAAGTTTCGGATCGATCGCGTCGCGCATCGCTTCACCGAGCATGTTGTAGCTCAGCACTGTGAAGAAGATGGCAAAGCCAGGGAAAATCGCGAGCCACCACACAAAAGTTCCTGTGGTTCCGGTCGCGCTTGACAACAACTTGCCCCATGACGCTTGACCGTCGGGACCAAGACCCAAGTACGACAGCGTGGCTTCAGCGATGATCGCTGCGGCCACTGCAAACGATGCGTCGACCAGCACAGGCGTTACGCCGTTAGGCAGCATGTGACGAAACAGCACGCTTCGCAGCGGCAAACCTGCAGCTTGCGCGCCTTGCACGAAATCTTGTTTGCGCAGTTTGTAAAACTCTGCGCGAGTGAAGCGCGCGGCGCCAGTCCATGAGACGCAGCCAATGATCGCCATCATCACATAGGTGTTTCGCGGCAGCACTGCAGCGGCGACGATGAGCAGGAAGAGCACGGGAATCGCCATGAAAATTTCGACGACGCGATACAGCACGAGATCAACCCAACCGCCGAAGTAGCCCATGAGCGCACCGAGCGTGACGCCGATGATGACTGCGATGCCTGTCGAGAGCAGACCGATTGAGATCGAAAGACGGCACGCCCACAGCATTTGAGCGAGGACATCTTTGCCCAGCGCATCAGAGCCAAGAATCATGGTGCGCGAACCGATGCCGCGCTCTTTCAATTCGGGAAGCGCTTCGCCGATGTTGGTGAATGGTTCGAGCACATAGAGATCACTGCGACCAAAGTCAGGCGAGAAAGGAATCGGCGCGTAGATGAAGGTGCATTCGCCCGACGCTTGTTGCTCGTCGTAGACATCGAAGTTCACGAGTCGTTCGGTCCAGCGCGCGGAGCTTGCACTCACTGCGATCACTGCCGCAAGCGCGATCAGAAAGAGACGCGTGCTGCCGCGACTGCGCGTGCCGCTGCCGGCAACCACGGCAACGCCTGCGAACACGATGCCCAAAATCAGCGACGAAATCAGCGGAAACGACGACATCTTCGCCAGCGACAAGATCCACAATGCGGCTTCTTGATCACGCGACCATGCGCTCACTCCGCCTGCTGCGATGATCGTTGCGCCCGCTTGAATCGCAAGCAACAACAGCAGACCAAGTCGCGTGGAGCGTTGCGCAACACCGAACTTCACCGCGATCTTCTGCGGCAAGAAGATCCACGGCAGCGCGAAGATTCCCGCGCAGAGCAGCGCGAGATCCACGCTCGTGAGATTCGTCCACAGTGGTGAATCCCACGCGCCAGTCGCAGTGTTGGTCCGCAGCAGTGGATGCGCGTTGGCGATCACTGGCGCAAACACCGCGAAGAACGCGATCACACTAATCCACGCGAGCGCCATCTTCGCGCCGATGCGCGCGACCACGCGATCCCACGCGTCAGCCCAAAAGCCTTTCGCTTGCGCCGAACCAACACCGCGCATCGCTTCGATGCCGCTGATGGCGCGCGGTTGTCCGTCGGCCACGGCCGCTTGCATGTTCGACTTCACATCACTCATAGCTCACCCGCGGATCCGCCACCGCATAGAGAATGTCGGCAAAGAGCAGCGCGGTGAGATTCACGCACGCAATCATGAAGGTGTTCGCGAGAATGAGTTCGCGATCGCGCTGAGCAATCGCATCGAGAATGAGGCTTCCCATGCCTGGCACGCTGAAGATGCGCTCGATCACCACACTGCCCGCAAGCGTTGCAGGGAACACCGTCACAAACATGGTGATGAGCGGCAACAGACTATTGCGAAACACATGGTGAATGATGACATCCTTGCGCGCGACACCTTTCGCTTTGGCCGTGCGCACATAGTCGGCGCTGAAGTTGTCGAGCATCGCCGCGCGCGTTTGTTTGCTGAGCACTGCAAAGCCACCGTAGACAAGGCACGACACAGGCAACACCACATGCCAACCCATGTCGAGAAGCCAACCCATCTCCCACACGCCGTTTTGCTGCACGCCTGGCAAGAAGGTCCACGCATCAGCGCTGCGATCATGCAAGCCCGCGACAGGAAACAGGCCGAGATATTGCTTGTTTGCGAGGTAACCAATGGCGAGCACGCCTGCCCACACAGTTGGAATCGACCAGAGTCCGACATAGAGCGCGCCCGACATCTTGTCGAACCACGAGCCCACCCTCGCGCTCGCAAGCACGCCTGAAGGAATCGCGATGAGATAGATGATTGGAAACGCAATGAGGTTGAGCAAGAGCGTGACGGGCAGCGCCGCGAGAATCAAACTCGACACCGGCCGACTCTTCGAGAACGCAGTGCCGAGATCTGGCGGACCGATCCAAAGCACGCCAGGAATGATGGAGAAACCTGCTTGTGGAAACGGTTGTTCGGCAAACGCGGTTGCGAGTACTTCGCGCTCAATGCGCGCGGTGGTCCACGCGGTGATCATCGCTTGCGCGGCCGCGTCGACCTTCGGCCACATCGCGTTGCTGCGATCGATGCTCATGCTCGCGATCGCGTCGAGTTTGACCTTGCCCTTTCGATCGAGCACCTCTCCACCCGCATGTTCGCCACTTGCCGTTGCGTATTCCGCGAGCGCGCTTTCAAACGCACGCTTCGCCGCGAGATACTTTGAACGCGCGGTGAGCGAGTCGTTGGCGATCTTTCGATACAGTCGCGGCGCGTCTTCAAGTTCAGTCGCGTTGAGCACCACGCGCGCACCACCGGTCGACACACTCATCCGCGCTGCAACACGCTCAGCAAGAAACGCCTCACTCGCGCCGTCGACATTCGTCACGCCAAGCCACTCAATCAGCGGCGGTGTCTCGAGTTCTTTCGGCGCTTGCAATCGCTCGCCCGCGGGCGTCACTTGATCGCGACCACCGAATTTCACCGGTGAAATGCGATGTAACCAACGACCATACTGCATGAGCACAGGATCATTGAGTCCATAGCGATCCTCAAGATACACCTGCAGCATCGCGGCCTTCGACGCATCTTGTTGACCACCTCCCGACACACTCGCTGCCGCGCCGATTCCACCAGGACTCAGCGCAAGCAGCAAGAACACGACGAAGGTGATGCCAACAATCGTTGGCAACATCAGAAAGACGCGGCGCAGAATGTAACTCAGCATCCGCGTGCACCTCGCGGCGTCGCTGCACAGCTCACTCGAAGATGAAGTCGTCGCGTGAACATGCGATCAATTCGCTGGAGCCGCTTGCACAGCAGTCCCTGACTCAGCGCGGAAGAACTCCCACGGCTCAAGCCCAGTCTTATACGGATGCACATTGTGAATCGAAGTCTTCACGAAGCGCAGCCACGGCGCCACGCGCACGAAGGTGTAAGGCTGCTCATCATGCAGCGTCTTCTCAAACTCATGCCACACTTTCATGCGTGCGTCGTAATCAAGTGTGGTGCGGATCTGATCAATGAGCGTGTCCGCGCGCGGACTGCTCCACTGCACGAAGTTGTCGCCACCTTCTTTGATCGACTCCGAGTGAAAGATCTGCTTCGGATCCGATTCAGGCGCCGATGCCGACCAACCCATGATGAGCGCATCGAAATCGCGCGCCTTCTGGATCTCTGACATCACCGACCAATCGATGACCTTCACCGAGACTTGGATTCCAACCTTCGAATACGCGTCCTTCACGAAGTTCGCGATGCGCTCAGCAATTTCGCCGCCGCCTGAGCGCGTGAATTCAAACTTGAAAGGCACACCCTTCTCATTCTCAAGAATGCCGTCGCCGTCGCGATCTTTCCAACCCGCTTCTTCAAGCAGTTTCTTGCCGCGCGCTTGATCAAACGGCCACGGCTTGAGCGCAGGATCACTCGCAGGACTCTCAGGATTCACTGACCCCTTCGCAACTGTGCCGATGCCTTCCCAGATATCTTTGATCATGCGTTCGCGATCAAGACACAGCGTCATCGCTTGACGCACGCGCACATCGCTAAACGGCGTGGGCTTGCCGTTGCGCTCGCCACCGTTCCACGCAATGAATGAGTAGCCCGAACGCATGTTGATCCATCGCAGCGATTGCGTGTGATCAGACCAGCCTGGCTCTTTGGTCATCTTCACAAACTGCGGACTCGTCGGCAGCGTTTGATCGCCTTCGCCGTTGGTGTACGCAACAAGACGCGCGAGATCGTCGGTCACAACGCGATAGCGCAACTTGTCGAGCGGCGAACGCGGACCCCAGTAATTCTCGTTGCGCACAAGCACGATGTCTTGCCCAGGAGCCCACTGCGCACTCGGATCCAAACGCTCGAGGCGATACGGTCCTGAGCCCATGAGGAGGCCCGTTCCCGTGTTGATCTGCGCGGGCTCAAACTTCGAATAGAAGTGCTTGGGAAGGATGTACACGCCGAGCGTGTAGGGAAGATTGAACGAGAGTGATTTCGAATACTTGAACTCGACGGTGTGCGCGTCGATCACGACGACATCAGTGATCTGATCGAGCGTCGAGCGCGCGCGCTCGGCTTCGATCGACATGTTGAAGATGTAGTCCATGAAGGTGAAGCGCACATCGGCGGCAGTGAGCGGTTCACCATCGCTGAAGCGCGCGTCGGGACGAATGCGCACGCGAATCCACATGCCTGCTGGATCTTGTTGCCACGCCGAGGCCAGTGTTCCGCGCATACGAAGCGTGTTCGCGTCCCAACCTGCGAGGCTGTCGCACACGCGATCGCACACGCGAACGGCGTAGACATCGCCACCAAGAATCGGCGTGAGCTTGGAAGGCTGCGCTTCAAAGAGATCCGTGAACTCGCCGCCTTCTTGAAAGCCCGGCTGCGTGCGAGGATCGGTGCCGTAGGTCCACGGTTCTTGCCATTCAATCTTGACGCCAGGAACTGCCCACGATTCATCGCGGGCTGTCACTGCAACGGGACCCGAAGTGTTCGCGGATGTTGGAGTCGCCGCGACCGCTGCGGTTGGTGCCGCGCTGATGCCTTTCGCAAGACTCTTCTCAATCGCACCGAGTTTGGTGAGCACATCGAGTTGCAACACACGATCGCGATCCTGCTGCACCATTTGCAGCCACACGAGGATGACGACCGCGCCGAGCAGCACGATTTGAATGAAGTCCTTGAAGCCAAAGCGGTTGTTCATGAGTAGCCCAATGGGAAGTCTCTGCCCGCGAGTGGCGGGTCGGACATCCTAACCGTTTGCGTGTGTTGGTTCGCTGACTTAGGCAGTGCGACGCGAACGCATCGGATCGAATCGCTCGCGCAATTCATCTCCGAGGAAATTGAGCGACACCAGCGTCAACGCGATAGCAAGGCACGGCGCCGCAAGAAGCCACCAACGGCTGTCGACCGTATTGAGTTCGCCCAGACCATCAGCGGCAAGATTGCCCCAACTCGGCAGCGGTTCACGCACGCCAATGCCGAGAAAACTCAGGAAACTCTCGCTCAAAATCGCAGCGGGTACAGCGAGCGCGGCATAGACCGCGATCGGTCCGATGAGATTCGGCAGCAAATGCGCGCGAAATTGTCGCAGTGGACTCACACCAATCGCTCGACACGATTCCATGAAGGGCTTTGCGCGCAGCGACATGACTTGTCCACGAATCACGCGCGCCATGGTGAGCCAACTCATGCCGCCGATGGCGATCAGAAGTGTGGCGATGTTGATGGATTGCCGCATTCCATGCGAAAGATCCGCGCCGCGGCTTTCCAGTACACCATCAATCGCAACTGCCAACAGCACGACGAGAAGGATCGATGGCAAACCGAAAAGTATGTCGACGATGCGCATGAGCACCGCGTCGACGCGCCCGCCCGAAGCGCCTGCGATCGATCCGTAGATGGTGCCGACGAGGACGGATATCCCCGCGGCACTCAAGCCGACGAGCAGACTGATTGATCCACCGACGAGCAGACGCGCAAAGACATCGCGACCAAGGCGATCGGTGCCGAGGAGTCGCGACGGAATGTATTGATCAGCGGAACGCGCGATTTCGATGCGCGCGGCGTCGGCAGTGTTGAGCGTGGACCACGCAGGCGGCAAGAGATTGAGCGAGAGATTCGACGCTTCAAAGCGAGGGAGTGCCGTAGCGCCTGTGACGACGCTGCCCGCAGACCACGGAAGCGTCGCAACACATCCAAGCAGGATGCACGCGAGCACGGTGAAACCAATGCGTCCCGCAAGACCCAACCGCGCTTTAGGGACAGAACGAGCGCGCATGTTGGATTGCGCGCCGAGTGCTGCGTTGGATGCATTCATTGGTTAGATGTTACTCGCGCGGCGGAGCAGCGGGCGGTTCGCGGCGTGGATCGCGGGGCGGATCGCGACCGTCTTCAAAGCGTGGATCGCGTGGCGGATCGCGGGGCGCGAGCGCTTGATCCTTCAATGCTGCTGCCAGTTTTTCGCGATTGCGCGCGTCGGCGTCGATGTCGGCTTTCATCTTGTCGAGGCGAGTGGCGAGCGCGGAGTATTCGGCGCGGCGCATGGTGAGCGCGGCATCGACTTGTGCGGCGGTGGCGGCGTCCAAATCTGCTTGTAACGCCGCCAGCTTTGCGGGATCGGGCGCGGCGCCGTTGTCAGTGTTGTCGTGGGCGCGACGCATTTCACTGGCCGCACGACTCGTTACTGCTTGCGCGCGGAGTTCGGCGACCTTTGCTTCGAAGACCTCGGGTGCGCGTTCTTGCAGCGCGACGAGACCGAGCAAGCGTCGCCCACCCGCGCGCAAAGACGCTCGCAGTTGTGCGGGCTCACTCTTGGCACGCGCTTCGAGCACGCTGCCCCACTCGGCAGAGACGAGCTTCGCGACGGCGACTGCGCGCGTGACATCCTCATCAGTCAATTCGCGTCGACCGCCTTGAGCATTCATCATCTCTTCGACAACGATTCCTTCAAGAATTGGTTGCTCGTGACCTGAGCCGAAGCCACCAGCACGCGGCCAATCAGGCGCGAGCGGCATGCCGCGTTGACCACCGCGAGGGCGTCGAGGTTCGTCGTTGGGAGCGGGAGCTGGAGCTGATCGCGTGTCTTGCGCCGCGTCCTTTACAGGATCGACCGATTGATCGTCTGCGCGAGCAGATTGCGCGAAGGTGACGCACGCCAACGCGGCGAGAACTCCGCAACCTAGCGAGGCGAACAAGTTGTGACGGTTCGTGTGCATGGCAAATCCGAGAGAGTGCGACTCTTACGGCCGAGCGGCGCTGAGCGTGACGATCGCGGCGAACTCAGACGAAAGGTCTTCGAAGCTGACATCGTGATAGGCGGCGAGTCCCGCGTCAACTCGTGCGTCGCTTTGCGCGGCATCAGAGGCGTCGATCGCGAAGGCCTCGTCAAGATGCGCGAGTCGATAGTCGGCGACGCCGTGAGGAGCGCTGAACGCTACGAGGACGGAGTCGAGGTGTTCAACGGTCGGTTGAAGAGCGATGCGAGTTTCAGGCGCGGAAGGTGCCGGTGCGACCGCTGGCGCGACCGTCGGCGCGACCGTCGGCGCTTCAATGACAAGCTCGCGGCTATCGAGGCGCTTGGTCGAATCACCGCTGCGCGTGAGCACAAACAGGAGCGATCCCACGCCGACCACCACTGCAGCAGCAGCGGCGTAACGGAGGAGCGTGCGCGAGGAGTTCGTGGAACGCAGCGGAAGAATGCGTCCAACAACGGGATTCACTGCTGAAGTGCCGAGGGGGAGTTGCAGATCGCTTGCCGCGAAGACTCGCTCAAGCGCGCTTGGGGTGAGCGTCGAGCGTTCATCGGCGCCAGAACGGTCAAGCGCACGAATCAGCGATGCGAGCGACGGATCGCGTGAAGAATCGCGTGCTGCCTGTTCGTCGAGGTTGTGATCAGAACCGTTGTTCATCTTCGGACTTCCTGCTAGTGGTTGAACGAGCCAAATCGCCTTTGATTGCCACACGAAAACGACTTTTGGACCCGTTGGGTGAGTCGGGCCGCACGATCGCTACACACGGAACCATCGCAATGTGAAGGGTGCCGCGCGTCATCGATTCGGTCTCCCCGACAAATCCTCAGCCCCGACGCCAAGTTCCACCAGCATCGCCTTCAACTTCTTGAGCGCTCGGTGGTGGCGCGCGAGGAGCGTTCCGACGGGCTCCTCATAAAAGTCTGATAACGCCCTGAAACTGAGGCCGCCGATGTGGCGGAGGTCGATGATCTCGCGATCAGCCTCGGTCATCCGCGAGAGCGCGAGGCGAAGTTGGTCGCGCACTTCGACGCTGACAAATCCCGATTCGTTGTTCGATGCCCCTGCCACTCGCTTGAACGCCTCGCCGTCCATCGTGCGAGCTTGTCGCGCGCGGCGGCGCATTTCATCGCGCAGACGATTCATGGCAATGCGAAACAGCCACGCTTCGAACCGCCCGTTTTCGATGTAACTGCCGAGTTTCGTGGCAATCGTGCAGAAGGTCGATTGCGTGATCTCTTCGGCAAGCTCATCGTCGCGGCACTGCGCGCGAAGCAAACCGTGCACTCGCGGCGCGAAGGCGTTGACTACCACGCGCCACGCGGCACTGTCGCCAGCGGCCGCGCGAACAAGTTGCTGCTCGAACTCTGCGCGGCGCGCCGCCTCAATGAGCGCATCATTGACCCCATCGGCGCGCTCGGCAGCGCGTTCGTCGGATTGATCATTGAGCTCGTGGTCCGCAGACTCGTTCATGGAAACTCGTGTACGGCACTTCGCACTAGTCGCGGCTTTCTCGCGGTTTTCTCGCGGCCCTTCTCGCGGCCCTTCTCATCGAGAAGCGCCTATTGAAAGCGTAACGACCATACAACATGGTGGATTGCATCAACCGAAAGCGAGCGCCGCAATTGCGCGTGAACTCAGCATGGACCCCACGCGCTCAGCAAGATCGCGAGGTCGCTCGCAGCGACGACTCCATTGTGATCGAGGTCGACCCACGCCTGCGATCCGCCCCAATAGCCGAGCAGAATCGAAAGGTCGGACGCGTTCACGGTCCCGTCTTCGTTGATATCCGCCGAGCACGCGGCCTCTGCGATCGCGAGATAGAGAATCTCCGTGTCACTGCCTGACGCGTTGGTTGCGCGCACAAAGAGCATGTACTGAAACTGGCTCGCGACTGGATTCGCCCATGAAATCACGCCTGTTTGCGCGTTGATGACGATGCCCGCAGGTGGCGAGGCGACGAGCGACCAGACGGTCGGCGCCATGTTGATCGGACGCGTGAGTTGCGGTGTTGGACTTGTCCACGGTGCACCCGCGCTGCCGAAATACTGACCCAGCGGCGCCACGATTTCAGGCGGATAGCGCAAGATTTGAGCGGGCACGCAATAGATCGCGTCGTTGTTATCTTCGAATTGCTCGGCGACCTGATTGAACGGATCGAGCTCGGTCAACACATACCACTCGCGCGCCGCAAGATCCTCGGGCAAATCCGTCAGCAGATCGAAATCCATGAGTTGCCCCGCAGGCAGGTCCCACACGAGATCGGCGAGCAAGAGGTCAGACGCTTCAACGGTGCTGTTGGTGGAGAGCCAGATGCGTTGCGCTACATCAAACGCATCGACGGAGCCTCGATTTTCGATAGCGCTGCGCACCGTGAGTTCCGCGCCAGGCAAGAGCGCGCTTGGGCTTGAATGCACGGTGAACGCGGTGCCGACATAGGAATCACTCCATGTGAAATTGAGCGTCGCGAGATCGACAACGCCAGGAGTTCCCGCGGGATACAGCGCTCGCGCACCGACGCGGTCATCAGCGTGTGTTTCCAACACGCGCGCGCTGCCGTTACTTCCACCGTGAGCGTAATTCGGATTCATCGTGCACACGATCCAGGGATCGCCTGGCGTTTCGCTTCCGGTTGGCTCGTGCGCAAGACCAATCGAGTGACCGCATTCATGCAGTGCGACAAGTTTGAAGACGAAGCCTGATTCACCTGGCACTGCTTCTTCGATGCACGATGGTTGCGTGTAGAAATTCCAACCGACACCGAGCGGAAGATCGTTGAACTCCATGTCCATGTCGTACCAAGTCGCGCCGCTGTTCACGGCGTAGGTGATCGCGAGCACGCCTGGATCGAGCGTTTCGGGATCGACTGCGAGCGTGTCGCTGTAGCCGTCGAAATGATCCGTTGGATAATCTTGCGGCAGCACCGCATAGAGAAAGCGAAACGCCGAGCGATCGATCGAAGACCAGTCGCCCATTGCGCTGACGAACTGTTGCGTTTGCGTTGAGCCTGTTGGAAACGAGCTCGGCATCAAGTAGCGCACGCAGCGAGCGTTCGACCAGACGACGACCGTTCCATCGAGCACCCATGCGTTCCAACCGCCCGCGACGGCGCAGAGTGCGAGGAGTGCAAAATACGCGAAAAACCGCGGGAAACGGCTGCGAGATTGATCGCGTTGTGCCAGCGTCATCGCGTCGCTCCTGCGTCGGTTGCGTTCACCTTTGACTTTGGTCTTCGCGCGCCCGCTGCTGCGCGCTTCGCGGGAGGATTCGCAGGTGTCACTGCATCGACACGAAACGGCACCGCATGCGAAGTCGTCCATACACGCGCGCCGACAATGCTGCCGAGCGGTAGTGGTACGAGCGCGCTTGCTTTCAGGATCGGTTGTAGCAGCGCGTTGAAATCATCGACGCTGATCGGTGCGCTCGGCATCGCCATCGTGAGTTGTGCGGGATGCGCCTGCGTGCAAGTCGCTGGCGTGCACAGATGCTGCGCGCTCGACTGCATGTACGCCACGAATGTCTCCGCGTTCAAACCAGTGACCACGCCCATTGCGCCGCGCACGATCGGTCCGCGCGTTGATTCTTCAACACGAAACGCACCTTGCCAAATCCCCGCGCACGGATGCGTCTTCCATGAAGGCAACAAGCACAGCATCCAACGCTCACCGACGAGAAATGTCGGCGCGCCCGCGATGCTCATCGTGATGCCATCGATCGTTCCGCCTGGCACAACCCAGTCAAACTCCTGCGCTCCGTCCCCCTTCAGAAACTCAGCGCCTTGCAGATGCAACACTGTTTCAATCGCGCGTCGACCTTCGCTCCAACGCGGCGTGCTCGACTCGACCGTCGCCCAGCACACCTGCGCGGAGAGATCAGCGATCTCGCGCATCGACATCTGTTTCACACTCGTGGCTTCCACGCGCGACGCGCCTGCCAGCAGCGCGACGACGACACACAACACACGACATGCGCGCGTCATCAATCGCCGTAGAGACAGAGTCGAATCGTGAATGTTCATGGAAGCGAGCATAACCCCGCATTGAGCGCATGCAGCAATTCGCAATGTTTCCCGCTGTGTTTCCCGCTGTTTCAAAGTGCACAGACCGCACAGAGCGCCTTCACACGGCGGTCAGACAGGCAAGTCATCCGCATGCTCATGCACCGCGCGCATGCGTGTCGGCGCACTCGCTCGTCGCGGCGCAACTTCATCCGGCGGCGCGGAATACGACGGATTCTTGAAGCGCGTCGTCGCACCATCCCAGATGAGATTGCATGTTCCAGTCGGGCCGTTGCGCTGCTTGGCCATGATGAGTTCAGCCGCCCCGACCTTGTCTGGATTTTCATCCGCCCAGTTGGGATCAGCCTTGTGGTAGTACTCCTCGCGATGGAGCATGGCCACCACATCAGCATCCTGTTCGATCGAACCTGATTCGCGCAGATCACTCATGCGCGGACGATGTCCTTCGCGTTGTTCCGCCGCACGATTCAACTGTGACAAGCACAACACAGGCACATCGAGTTCACGCGCCATCGCCTTGATGCCACGCGAAATCTCACTCACTTCGATCTGGCGACTTTCGACGCGCGTGCCTGAACTCATGAGCTGCAAGTAATCGATGATGATGAAACCAATGCCGTAGCGCTCCTTCAAGCGACGCGCCTTCGAGCGCATCGCCAGCAGCGAAAGTCCTGGCGTGTCATCAATGAACATCGACAACTTTGAAATCACATCGCATGCCGCCATCAGGCGCGTGTAGTCACCGCTGCTGAGCATGTGTCGACGCATCTTCTGACTATCAATTTGCCCGAGCGCGCACAGCATGCGCTGGATGAGTTGCTGCTTGCCCATTTCAAGGCTGAACATGAGCGATGGCGTGCCATGCTGCGCAACTTGCTCCATCAGATTGAGCGCCATCGCGGTCTTACCCATCGAAGGACGCGCGGCGAGCACGATCATCTCGCCTTTCTGGAAACCGTTGGTCATCTCGTCGAGTTCGGCAAAACCCGTGCGAACTCCCATGAAACCCTTGCCTTCGCTCTCGTCGATGAGGCGCATGGTTTCGTTCACAAGTTCTTGCGCGCTAGCGACGATGCCTGTCTCGCGCTTCTGCGCGATGCGGAAAATCTTTTGCTCCGCGTTCTCCAGCAGCGTCTGCGCAGGATGCCGAGATGTATGCGCCTCTTCAAGAATCTCGCCTGCGGCCGCGATGAGTTCGCGCGTCGTGGCCTTCTCGCGCACCACTCGCGCCCAGTGCACGGCGTTGGCAGCGCTCGGCACGCCTTCGGCAAGTTGCACGAGGTAGTCGAGACCACCCACCGCTTCAACGAGATTGCGATCAAGGAAAAGTTGATTGAGCAGAACAAGATCAACCGTGGCGTGACGATCGTAGAGTTCGATCATCGCGTCGTAGATGCGCGCGTGACGCGGCACAGAGAAATCATCTCCACTGCGAATCACCGTGATGACATCGCCGATCATCTTGGGATCCCACAAAACTGCGCCCAACAAGCCCATTTCGGCTTCGATCGCGACTGGTGGCGCGGCCGCGAAGAGTGCAGCGATATCGCGTCGTTGCGATTCGTTCGGAAGATTGGAACGAGCGAACTTTGACGAACGACCGCGGCGACCGCCTGCGGCATCTTGTGCGGAGTCACCTTCGCCGCTAGCTGAACCGAACATGTTGAGGGAGTCGCTCACGGCGCAGAGATTACCCGAGGCGTATGAAGACGAACAGAGAAATCACTCTTCTCCTCACGCAATTTCGCGCGAGGCGATCGCGTGAAGAACACTTCATCAACGGCGAGCAGTTTTGCGTGGCGAGCAGTTTGCGTGGCGATCACTCTTGCGAGCCAACAGCGCTACCGAGGAGCGCCTGACCGTCCATCTGTTTATCGCTGAGCGACTGCTGCATCAAGCGACCAATCTTGAAGCGCACGCTTTTGCGCGGCGGCACACTCACCCGTTCAAGTGTCTTCGGATTCTGCGCAACGCGACCAGCGCGTTCGCGAATCTCAAACACACCGAAATCGCGGAATTCAAGGCGATTGCCTCGAGCAAGTTCATCGATGACATGATCAAGGAAACTCTGCACGGCGCGACGCACATCTGCGCGATTGAGTTCTGTGTCTTGCGCAACGCGCTCAATAAGATCTTTTTTCGTAGTCGTGGCCATCTCAAACCTCAGACAGCCCTAAGGCTGAGGAAAGGGAACAGGGAAAGGGAACACAGCGAGTATGCAGTAAATGAATGGTGCAAGTCAAGCGTTGATCGATGGTTGATCAAGGGTTGAGCAAACATTGTGTAGATGATGGTCCGCTCAATCGCGGTCGAAAGAGCGTTGATGCACCTCAAAATCCATCTGTGAGGGCAAAGAATGCGCAGAGTGTGCGATCTGAGCGCGTGAGGCTTGCACTCGTGCGTTTTCGTGTCAGCCTTGGTGGTGGAGGACATCGCGTGGACAACCTGAAGATTAGAAATAGAGTTCTCGGGCGCTTGCTCGGGACGATCACTTTGACTGTGAGCTCGCTTGCTGCGTTCGTTGGATGCAGTCATGCGACCATCGCTGTTGTGCCAACGCGCGCGCCGATCTGTGGCGCGTTGGTCGTTGCATCAAGTGATGACTTCACTGCGCGCGATCTTGGCCGCAATGATGCTTCGCTTGGACTCGCGCGTGATCCGATCATGCGAGTCTCTGATCAGGCGACGGTCTATACCAACGACACGCAGTACATCTTCAACGGGCGGCCGTATTCGAATTACTCGACTACTGCGCGCTCATGGGAACGCTTCTCGCGTTGATGCGAATCACGGTCGCGCGTCTGGACGCGACGACACACGACGAATCGCTTCACGCATCCGCTCGACGCCGCTGCTCCACGCGAGCGCGAGCGTTGGCACGGCGACCGCAAGCGTGAGGCGCGCGTCGAGTTTCACAAAATCTTTGCGAGTCATGAGCACCACGATTTGGGATGCGCCTGCGTTCGCGCGCGCTCGAGTGATGCCAGCGGCAAGCGTTGCGTGCGTCAATGCGCGGTGATCGGCCACACGAATTGCATGCACGACTTCACCAGCGTGAACCCGCGCCATCTGCTCGAAATGCGCTGGATTTCCCAGTCCGCACGCCGTCATCACACTGCGGCTGCGCAACCACTCGAGCTGTTCAACACGCGTTCCGTTCGCGTCATGAACCTCAAACTGAGTCCAGGTGTGATCGCACTGCGCGTCGAAATGCTTGGGCACGCCGCTTCCTGCAACTGCACTCACACTTGCTTTCGTGCGCACCACGAGATCAGCGCGCGCAATGTTTGATGCGGGTTCACGCAGCCAACCGTGTGGAAGCAACTCTTGCATCGGCGAACCATCGACGAGCACAATGTCGAGGTCGCGCGCGAGTTGACGATGTTGAAATCCATCATCGAGCACGACGACCGCGCGATCAATCCACTCGCGGCACTCTGGCTTTGAGAGTTGCGCCACCAATGCTTCGTAGCGCCTTCGATGCACAACAACCAATGCGTCAGGCGCGGTGATGGCGTACTCGCGCGCTTCATCACTATCGATCACTCCCTCAGCAGTGCGCACGCCGCGATATCCGCGCATCGCAATCACTGGCTTGCATCCGTTCGCTGCGAGTTCGCCGCAAATCCACGCAACACACGGGCTCTTCCCCGTACCTCCGACGGTGAGATTGCCCACCGAAATCACAGGAATACGCCGGCCTTCAATGAGCAGGACACGCACGCCGCGACCTCGATCGAATCGGCGATTGCGCGCAGCAATCACGACGCGATACGCGCTCGCCGCAAGCCACGACAGCGGCGCCAACACGCGTGGCAGTGGTCCGTGAGATTCACTCATGGTTCCTCATCACGGTCTGCTGCGGTTGACTGTGGCGCAATTGATTCGCATTGAAGTGCGCGATACTCCTGCCATCCATTGCGCGTCAGAAGAATGATGTCAACGAGGGCACATACGAACCACACGAAGAGGGCAATTGATGCAAGCGTCCAAGCAAACGCCCAACCTACGCGATTACTGTGGGGATGCACGAATGTCAGCGCAACGACCATCGGAACAAGTCCTGCGCACGCGAAAACGATGCCGATGCGTCGCGCTATTCGACAACTGCGCGGCACGCTCGTTCGATCGAGACGCTTGAAGTACCAGAGCAGCACACTCACCACGATGAGACTGATCGGCACGCTGATCCACGCGGAAATCATTGTCCATGGCCCAAGCGTGAGTCCCTGCAATTCGTGATCGATCGTGAAGTCGGCCTGCGCAAAGCAGATGCTCATGCGTCATCCTCTACGCACGGCGACACTCCACGACGCGCCAACGCCGCCCGCAACATCGGCGCAAGTTTTTCTGCTGGCAACCCCACCACTGTTTGCGGATCGCCTTCGCACGACACAGGCCAGCCGCGCGCAACGACTTCGGGCAAGTTGTACGAACCCGCCTTGCCTCGCCACGCGCCTTCACTAAGAAAGCGTTCGAAGTCTTCTGGGTCAAGCGCGCCCATCACAATCCATGCTTCATCACGACCAACGCGGCACGAGCCATCAGGTCCGAGCAAACACCAACCCGTCACCACCGCGTGGCGACGCGCTTCAAGCGAGCGCAACATGCTGCGGGCGTGCGCTTCGTCGCGAGGCTTTCCGAGAATCGCACCATCGAGTTCGCACACCGTGTCGGCCGCAAGAATCCACGCAACCTCGGCACCGCGCGCCTGCCGTTGCTCGGCAACTCTTCTGGCTTTGAAGTGAGCCAGCGCGGTTGCCGCGTCCCGCGCAGAAACCGCGCCTATCTCGAGCGCCCCGTCATCGAGATCGGCGGGCTCGACAATGGGATCAAAGCCGAGCGCGCGCAACAATTCGATGCGTCGAGCGGAACCACTTGCAAGCACGAACGAAAGGCCACGGTGATCTGCAAGAGATGGTGTCGAGTGGAAAGATGTGTCGCTTGCTGTCACGCACCTCCAAGATACGGCTCGCAGACGGTCCGCGCGTCGATCAGATCAGCACACGAATTGACAAACCCGCCAACTTGCATGACTCTCCCGCTTCAACTTCGAAACCTTCTGACCACGAGACCTTCCGATTGAGCGATCCGTCCGAACCACACGACAGCCAAGAACCTCTGACCAAAGCGAAAAGCTTGGGCCTCGAGGGCGAGAACGATCTCCCGCTGCAAGCCGTCACTCCGACGGCGCCGTCAGCGATGGAAGGCTCTCGCGCGGGTTCGAACCTTGACACCGTGTTGGGAAAGATCGTCGTCGAGCGCGGCCTGATCACGCCTGATGAACTCGAGCAGTGCAGTTCCGATCTGCGCGCGCGCGCACGCGGCAATTCTCCGACGACGCTCGCAGAGATGCTTGTCGAGCGCGACTTCCTCACCAAGCGCCAAGCTGAACGCTTGCGCGGCGACCTCGAGGCCGTCAAAACAAGCCAACAGATTCCTGGATATCGAATCATTCGCAAACTCGGCGCAGGCGCGATGGCCACGGTGTTTCTCGCGAAACAGATTTCGCTTGATCGACTCGTCGCCATCAAAGTGCTGCCGAAAAAGTTCTCCGCTAATCAAAACTTCATTGAGCGCTTTGTACGCGAAGGTCGCGCGGCAGCGAAGCTCTCGCACAACAACATCGTCGCCGCTTACGAGATCGGACAATCAGGCGAGCATCACTACTTTGTGATGGAGTATGTCGATGGCGACACGGTGTATGACCGCATCGTCGCACGCAAACGCATCCCTGAGCGTGAAGCGCTCGTGATCATTCGCCAGGTTGCATCGGCACTCCAGCATGCGCACGAACAAGGCTTTGTGCACCGAGATATCAAGCCGAAGAACATCATGATGACGACATCGGGCGTCGCGAAACTTGCCGACCTTGGGCTCGCGCGCGCGATGAGTGACAAAGATGCCGCTGAAGCTGAGTCGGGCCGCGCCTATGGCACGCCCTATTACATCAGTCCCGAGCAGATCCGCGGAGCCGTCAACATCGGACCACCAGCGGATATCTACGGACTGGGCGCCACGTTCTATCACATGGTCACAGGCAAACTGCCTTTCGAAGGAACGACGCCAAGCCAAGTGATGCATCGCCACTTGAAGGACGCGCTCGTGCCGCCTGATCATGTGAATCCGCAGATTGGCGGCGGAACCGCGCTCATCATTGAAACAATGTTGCACAAAGATTCGCGCGACCGCTATCAAAACGCGAGCGAACTTGGGCATGACATCGACCTCGTCCTCGCGGGGAAAGATCCTGAGCACGCGAAGCCGATGGTGGATCTTTCGACGATCACCCAAGCGAGCAGCGCCGCGCAACCCGTGACGATTGTGCGCAAAGATTCCGCGTCGTCGCCGTTTGCAAGCCTTCCCGCGATAGTGCTCATCGCGCTGCTGGCGGTTGGCAACATCGTGCTGGTCGTAGTCGTGCTGGCGCGCTAGTCCTCACCCGCTGATCAGGTGTCGGCTCAGTCCCGTACTTCGACCAGAAACTCGATCTCAACAGTCGCATCCAGCGGAAGCGCGTTGGTTCCAACCGCCGCCCGCGCGTGGCGCCCCGCTTCACCGAAGATCTCTTGCATGAGCTCACTCGCGCCATTGGCGATCTTCGGCTGACCATCGAAGCGGTCATCCGATTGCACAAACACGCCGAGACGAACGACGCGTACCACCCTCGAAAGGTCGCCGCCCAGTTGGTCCGCAATAACCGCGAGTCCATTGAGCGCGCACTGCTTAGCGGCCTTCTGCGCGTCCTCAATCGTGACTTTCGAGGGCACAGGCCCCGTCGCCAACAGCGCACCATTGCTCATAGGCAACTGCCCCGAGACGAAGATCATGTTTCCGCTGCGCACCGCAGGCACATAGGCTGCCACAGGCTTTGGAGCCGCGGGAAGAGTGAGACCAAGACGAGCGAGTGCGGCGGAAGGAGTGGACAAGGAAGTGGACATGGTGAGCCTAGAAAATTGTGCGATTGATCAGCTGACGAGCCGCGCACTCTAACTGCCTTCGCGCGCGGGACAAAGAGCGCGACTTCACACCGTCCGCCTCCACCAACCGAAACTTTTTTTTCGCGAACTCTGAATTCTCGATTCACAGGAACTTGACATCCTCGCACGCCGTATTACTCTGTGTATGCATTCATGACCGTTGCGGCAATATCCGAGGCCGAGTACAGGCATATTCAAGCTTGCGACTCCTCTTCACCCCGTCCTGCATTCTCTTCTTGTCGGCAACCCCGACGCTCTCGCCGCAACTGCCGACATCCTGACTCGCACACGATGCTGTGCCGCCGAGTACTGACGCCGCGTACTGAACTCTTTTGGGTTCACACCGCATGCTTTGAGAGGCCTTCAGGGTCAAACTCAGGACATCTGGAGTGAATCTCGAAGTGGGAGTTTGCGAAGGTTGCGGTTCCTAGGTGACTCAGATCGCCAACTCAGATGGTCGACTCACATCGTCGATCGGTTGAGGGTCGATCGGTTGAGGGTCGATCGGTTGAGGGTCGAAATCTTCAGTGCATCGTGAGTTGAAGCTGCGGATTGCAGAACCGCTCGCCCTTCGATTGCGTGGAAGACTCCACGAAAGTCGATCCGTGAGCCTCGTCGCTCTCCATCGCCTCGCGAACG
>QWPU01000160.1 GCA_003671065.1 Planctomycetota bacterium
CGACGGCGAGGCCGCTTTCCTCGAGCGTCTCGCGTAGTGCGGCCTGCTCGGGATCTTCATCGAGCTCGATGTGTCCGCCGAGCGGAAGCCACTTGTCGAGCTTCTTGTGGTGGATCACGAGGACTTTTTTCTCGTGGACCACGAAGACGGCAACGGTGAAATCAATTTTTTCGTGAATGTGTGCCATAGGCGCGCGGGAGGCTAGCACGGCTGCGCGCACCAAAGTCTCGCGCATGCGCAGCGCGACGATCATGCAGTGCCGGAGATGTATGCACCCGACAAGGTATGCCAATGGCTTGCTAGTCCGGTGCGTTTCTGTCCAGTGCGCTTCTTCAATAGAACGATGCCGACCGCCGCTCACTCACCGCGCGCGTCTTCCGGCAACGCGCACAAGACCTCCGATGGCGAGTCCGACCGACGTCGGAATCACGACGTAGAGCACCCCCGTTGGGAGGTTAAAGACAGCGTTGTCTAGGACTCGTGTCAGCGAAACCCCGTGCCACATCTGATCGACGGCCAGCGCCAGCGAAGCCCACGCGAAGAAACTCCAAGTACCGATGGCGTAGCCGATCGAGTTCCATACATGCTTCGTCCGCGCGAGAAGCACCGCGGGCACACATCCGAGGCAGACTTGCATGATGAGCAGGTTGAGGTTCGGACGCGACATGTTGTACGCGATCAGTCCGAACCACCAAAGAAAGCCGAGTGGTGCACAAACTGCGAGACCGATGAGGAACCCGTTGACGAACTCAAGCGCATGTTCTCGCAGCAGAAGCCATCCCTCGACGCGTCCCTCGATGTCGCGCACGCTCCGAGGATTCGCGGGATCAAGCGCGACACCGCACTCGGGACAGTTGCTCGGAATCCGATTACCAAACTCCTGCCGACATTGGCCGCAACTGAAACGACTCGACTGCCTCGGCGGTTGGACGGCCACATCCAAGCTCGTCACGTCAGTTGACTGGCGAGCATCTCTTCGCATCGAAGCAATCTACTTCGGACAGTTTGCCCTTGCATCGCTTCGTCCTCGAGACTGCTCCAACGCCGTCACGAAAGATTCGCCGTTTTAATTCTGCTGTGGAATCGCGCATGAAACAAAGCCGAACCACTCTTTGCCACGATGAGGGCGTCGCTGGTTGGGCACTCAAACTCAGGCGCGCGAAGTTGATGCGGCTCTACTACCCCGTCGCGTGGCTGCCGATGGGGCTGTTGTTGCTGCTGTTGGTCGCTTTGAGCGTGGAGAGCGCCGTAGAAGCGTGTTCAGAGCAACTCCTCGAAAGCCGACAATGATTCCCGTACCTGCCGCCGCGAAGAGAGTGGATGCGCACGGCTCGACTGCGATTTCTCGTGGCGGCGGCTCGATCGATCGCGAGTCGTGCGCGGCGGATTTGCGCATTAAAAATTGCCTGATTGCCGTGCAACTCGTTTACTCGGCATATGGTCGCCTCCTTCGGCGACCGCGACACTGAGCGGTTCTACAACTCCCGCACGCGTCCCGCGCGACTTCCGCCGAATCTGGTCAACGCCGCGCTGCGAAAGCTTGATCTCCTCGACGCCGCGAATGAGCTCATCGACCTCCGAGTTCCGCCTGGGAACCGCCTCGAGCAGTTGAAGGGCGACCTTCGTGGTCATTGGTCGATCCGCGTCAACGACCAATGGAGATTGGTGTTCTGATGGGTTGCTGGCAACGCCCTTGATGTTCGAGTTCTCGACTACCACGACTAGGTTTGACATGATCCCCACCAACCGCACCCCCACCCATCCCGGCGAGATTCTGCTTGAGGAATTCCTCAAGCCGCTCAGCATCACACAGGTCGCGTTCGCTGCGCACATCGGGGTCCCGCTCCAGCGGGTCAACGAAATCACACGCGGACGCCGAGGAATCACCGCCGAAACCGCATGGCTGTTCTCGCGAGCTCTCGGCACGACGCCACACCTGTGGCTGAATCTCCAAGCGAACTATGACCTCGCGCGCAGCAAGCCACGCAGAACCGTACGACGCCTTAAACGAACTGCCTGACGCTCTGCTCGACCGGCGACTCTCGTCCACCCACATCGGTCACACTTCGTTCCGGGTCCGCGGGTGACAACAATACCCGTGACGATGGCCGCAGCCGCGCGCATTCGACGCTCACGAATCTTTGGGCCCGCGAGTTTGCATGTCACCCATTCAGCCATCGAGACCCCGCGCGCAGACATCGCGCAATGTCAGAACAAGACAATGAAATTTACCATTGTGCAGTACTGAAGGTTGTGGCCGTGAGCGGTTCTGGACTCGTTGTGGACGGATCATTTCGAACAAGTTGCTCAGGCGAGATGACCAGCGGACCAGTCGAAGTGCTCGCAGCGAACGAAGCGTGGTATTCACAGCACGTTTGGGCACTCAGCGGCAACAATGCGGTGACGACGAGCGGCGGCACTCCTGCGACAACAACTCGGGCCAGTCGCATTTACCGTCCTCGATCCGCGCAGGAGATTGCCGAAGTCGTGAAGTCGTTGCCCGCGACAACTCCGATTGCCTTTGATAATTGTCATTGTCAAGCCGAAATCTGTGTAAAAACGATGATTCGCGCGCGCGAGTTGCGCGCGACTCTGCGCTGTGCAACAGTTGATCCGTTGGAGGTTCGACGATGACGAGACCAATGACTCACACGACACCGATGAAGCCCCTGTTTGGAGTTGCGACTCTACTGCTGCTCTGCATCGCGTCGATCGGCTGCACGCATCCGGTGCTCGGACGACCTGCGCTGCTCGGTGCGAGCGTCACGTCAGGTGCTGGAGCTGCGGTGACTGCGGGCGTTCCCTTCGACACGATTCCGACGGAAGCGTTGGCGCGCGCACAGAGCTCGGCGCGCGACGGCTCGAGTGTCTCGGTGGACGCCGCGGTCGCATTCAGTGCTGTCGTGCGCGCGCCCCACGTTGTTCCGCTGAGCCTTGGAAACGGCGGCGTTTTCATCGATCCCGATGCAGCGCTGCGCGAGCAAGTCGATGCGGCGGCGGCGTGGAATCCTTCCGTCATCATCGCCGTCGACTGGTTGTTCTGGCCGGTGCATCAAGCGATCTCGCTTGATATCCCCACCGAGCAACGCGCCGCGCGTCGACTTGCGAGCGTTGATGCCGCGCTTGCCGACCTTGATCAATTTCACTGCCCCATTGTCATCGGTGATGTTCCTCAGATGACGCGTGCACACGGCGGGTTGCTTCGTGCGGAGCATGATCCGAGCAGTGAGGTCCGCGCCGCGGCGAATCAGCGACTCACTGCATGGGCCTCGGCGCGTAAGAATCGGTTCGTCCTTGCAGTCTCCCAACTCGCCGATGCTGTGAATGCAGCCGAACCGTTTGAAGTTGCGGGCTTCAAGTATGCACGCGGCGAATCGCTTCGACTTGTCCAACGCGATGGACTCCATGCCACGCCGGAAGGTCTCGTCGTATTGATGGCGGCGGCGGTTGAATGTCTGTGCGCGCACGGGCTCGTCGACGAGGAGGAGTGTCGCCACGAAATCGCGGACATCGCTTTCGAGATGGAGCGCGAGGCGATCGCTGCGAAGGATCGATCGCGTCCGACCCTACTTGAGTCGCTGTCGCTGAGCTCGATGTGGAATGAATTTCGCGAACGCCTCGACGCGAAGGATGATGCCGGAGCAGCCGCGACGCTTGAGCGCGTGCTCAACCGACTCGAGTCGTTCGATCGCAATCCGCTCGGCGACGACGATGATTTCATCTCGATTGCGTTCTCGCTTTCGAGTCTCGACATGTCCTTCGGCCAAGATCCAAAGACGTCAGCGGTATACGAGCGACATTGGCGCGCGCTCTCTTCAGACGCGAAAGCAGATGCGCCGCATCTTTGGCGATTTTCGCTGTGGTTGAACTACGCGCAGCAACTTCCCGAATCGTTGCAACAGGAAACGGCCGATGCGCTTGCCGCGCGGCGAGAGTCGCGCGGAGCGTTTCGTGAACCGTTCGCGGAAATCGTGTGGGACGAGGCACAGAGCATCGGCGACGCCCGAACTCTCGCGCGGTGTTTCCCAGAGTTCGACGAGGCGTACGCGATTGCGAAGGAACGCACTGCATCGAGGCTCGAGCGCACAAGAACGCTCAAGCACGATGACCCACTCCGCACGGTCCAACTCAAGCTCGCGTGCGAAGAGCTCTTCGCGATCAACGCATCGCGCCGCGTGGCGGGATTTCCCGACAAGAGTGCCCAACTCCGCACCCGCGCGCGCGCAGATGGTTTAGGCGAAGTGATCGACGCAGCTGATCGCTACGCACTCATCAAGAGCGGCACTGCGACGTTCATACCGCGCACGAGGGAGCATGGACCACACGGAACGTTCACGACGGGAAACGAAGTGTTCTCCGCCACGCGCACGCATCTTGCGAGCGACGCAACGCTCGATGGAACTCCAGAACTCGGTCCGCGAGTCGCGCTGCCACAGCTCGATCGCGCGTTCGTTCCACCCAACATCGGATTCGGTTTCGTCGAGGGTCTCGATGGAGCGGTCGCAGTCATCAACGACAAGACATGTCTTACTGTCATCACGCGTGCTGATGTTGACATCGATGGAAGCCTGCGCATGGTGCCAGGTGCCGCGCTCTGGCCGCCGACAGCGACGTGTTGGCAAGAGCTCGGACGACTGCGCGTGAGCCGGTTCGAGAGTCTCGGTCCGACTGCTGCGCGACAAACTTTCGCGCCTATCGAAGTGTCGAGTGATGCAGACTTCACAGCGTTCGCGACGGCTGTTCGCATCGCTGCTTCGTCGGCGCGAACAGCGGGCGCGCCACTCGGATCGCCCACCGATGTCAAGCGTGAAGTGACTTGGCCCGCAGCCGTGTTCGCGATCGGCACCGTCGACCGCGCCACGATTGCGCTTCCCAGAGGCTCGCTCAAAACAACACGCGCGCCGCAGTGGGCGAACTTCGAGATCATCAACCAGCGCGTGATCCTGCTCGGCACGCTTGAGCTCGGTGAAGACGGTGACATCGCAACCGCCGCGCTTCGACTGCACGCGATCTGGGGTGACGGATCCGCCGAACATCGACACACTGGCGAGGTGATCGCGATGTCTGGTTTCCGTGTCGGTTCGGCGTCTGATCTTGCGGTGGCAATCGCCGATGACGCGAGTTCTGGCGCTGAGGTTCGACTCTCTTGGCGACCGCAGCCATGAGATGACGAAGCGTCGCGCGCAGACCTCGTGTGCAGACGCGAGTAAAGTCACCGCGCGAAGCCAACCTCATGCTGATCTCTCATCGCTACCGCTTCATCTTCTTCCGCACCGAAAAAACCGGCAGCACCTCGGTGAGTCAAGCGCTGCGCGAATTGTGCGGCAACACCGTCCAGTCGCTCAACGCGGGAAATCCCGAGCCCACCGATGCGATGTGCGGCAAGGGCGGCACGCTTCGTCGCTACTGGCCGACGATGTTTGGCCTTTGGTATCACGCATCTGCGCGGCAAGTGAAAGCAGTGCTCGGTGAAGAACGCTTCGCGAGTTACTTCAAGTTTTCCATCGAGCGCAATCCCTGGGATCGCCAACTGTCGCTCTATTCGCATCGAAAGAAAAAGCACGGCAGCCGCGATCTCACCAACTTCGATCGCGACATCCGCTCCCCACTGTGGCGCGCGCTGCATCACTCACGCTTAAGCAACTGGAACATCTATTCAATCAACGGCACGCCATGCATCGACTACATGATCAAGTACGAGCAACTGAATGAGGGATTCGACGAAGTCCTGCGCCGAATTAGCGCGGAGGGAAAGGCGACGCTGACGCATCGCAACTCGAGCGAACGCAAGGATGGCGGCGAGTACCGCGCGAGGTATTCGGAGGAGAGCCGCGCGTTGGTGGCGAAGTGGCACAAGCGGGAGATTGAGGCGTTTGGGTATGAGTTTTGATGGGGCGGGTGCGTGGTGATGCGCGGTGAGCAACATCAATTGCGTTCGCTGGTGCGTCCGTTGGAACAGGTCTTAAGCTGTGCGCTGCGAACGGCAAAATTACATTCCGGATGCATCAGGCACTCGGTGTATGAATTGGTCGCAGTCGAATCAGGCGACGCTGCGAGGAGATCGCTGAAAAACTCTGAATTCCCACGCGAATCAAAAGAACGCTGACACCCGCTCTGCGAACGGTGACCCATGCGCGGACGATCCGATTCTCACAGCAACCTTTTCTAGAGCATCAGCGTCGAAGATCTCATCGAGCCCGGTCATCCACTTCGCGCGATCAAGCGCCGGGGTCGAAGGAGCTACGCAGGAAGTGCCTCTCCCCACTCTCAGTGTCCATTGAGAGTGGGGAACGCCAATGGCTTAGGTTTCGGCGCTTCAGGATTCTGTGTTGTAGATGGTGGCGTTGGATGCAACTCAGACCCACTCAGCGCCAGAAATCGTCCATGACTGTTTATGGAGTAGAGCAGAGGTGCGTGGAACAAGGCGTGATGGAACTCAATCAGTTTCCGAATCAGATTCGACTTCATTCAGTTCTGACTGCGCAACCTCTGACAACTCTTCTATCACATCAGTCCCTACAACTGGACGTGCAGGCGCAACCCCAACGATCGCATGTGCAAGATCTGCTTCAGAGATGGAGTACTGTCTCCCCGTGATTTCTTTGTAGTCCCGACGGGCGTTCTTGATGGCTTGCAGGCTTGATGGAGCCAAGTGGGCGTGCAGCATCGTCAACAGCAACTCTGTGTTGTCCTTTCCAACGGCCATTCTTGAATTGGCCACATTGAACACTGAGCACCACGGACCAGATGCCAAGCTCCAATCCAGTTTGGAAAGTCGGTGCAGAACCTCTTCCCGAGTCAACTGTCCTTGCTCGGTGATCTCCTTGAGTACCCTTCCCACCGCTTTTTGGATCACCGGTCGCATCATCGGATGCCCTTGACCTTCTTTCCCTTTGAGTCCACGAACTTCCCTAGCGCTGGCAGCGGTGGCGATCTTGCCGGACAGGTCACCGCACGCCAAGAACACCTCGTCGAGCCGCTCACATAGCGTCACGTAGCAACTATCCAAGTCTGCATCGGAGGGACGAGCCTTTCTCTGACGAACGCCGCAAGGGAAGTCCGCTCCTAAGTATTGAATCACGTCGTACAGAACTGGCAGCGTCGTAACGGCCTTCGGATCGGTCTTGGCAATGCTGTTCCCCGCGAGCTTTAGCTCTCCGCCACCGGCTGCGCTAGTGATGACCTTAACGCGGCCATCCAACTTCAAGAAGGGGGGTTCATTAAAC
>QWPU01000161.1 GCA_003671065.1 Planctomycetota bacterium
CCGTTTGTATTGACGGGAGTTCTCTAATGCGTACACCATCACTTTCCATTCTCTGTGTTGCCTCGCTCGCGTGTCTGGTGAATTCGTTCGCGCGAGCGGGTAATCCGAACGAACCTGTTGTTGTTGGTCAGGCGATTGTTCGCGCTGACTCTGCGAAGCAGCTCGCGAAGACTATCACTGTGCTTTCGCAGACCTTCACGGGCGTCGCCGTGCTCGACTCAATCGAAGGTCGTCCGATCTATCTGCTGTCGTACGGCCTCGCGGCCAACCAGAGTCTCGCTGATGTTGATGCGGCCATCACCACATTGCGCGCGCAAGGAACCATTGCGTGGGGCGAACTTAATTACATAGGGCAAACTGGTGAAGGCCAGACGGACAGTCTGTGGCTCTCGGGTGTCGGCATTTCGGAGCAGGCGTTTGAATCGCAATATGCAGTGCCGCTGCTTGGTGTCACGCAAGCGCATGAACGCTCGCGCGGCGCTGGTGTGATTGTTGCGGTGATTGACACAGGCATCGATGCGGCGCATCCAGCTCTCGAAGGCCGTGTGTCGACGAAAGGTGTGAGTTTCGTACCGCAATCGTCCAGTTTCGCTGATATCGGTGACGGCGTCGACAACGACAACGATGGACTCACCGATGAACAAGTTGGACACGGCACCTTCGTCGCTGGTCTCATTCATCTAGTCGCACCCGATGCAATGCTGCTCTCCGTTCGCGTCCTCGATAGTGAAGGCATCGCTGGCAATTTCCAAATCGCGCGCGCGCTCGCGTGGTCGATCGATCACGGCGCGCACATTGCCAACATGAGTCTCGGTGAAACCTATCACTCGCAAGCGCTTGAAGACATCGTTGGTGAAGCGAAGGTGAAAGGTGTTGTGGTGATCGGCGCTGCTGGAAACTCAAACACGAATGATCCTCGACAGTTTCCTGCGTGTGATCAGAGTGCCGTTGGTGTTGCCGCGCTTGATTGGGACGACATTAAGGCTCCATTTTCAAACTTTCAGATTAACATCGCATTGTCGGCGCCAGGTCATTCGGAGTTCACAAAGGTGGGTCCAAACCTTGCACACTGCATTGTTGGCCCTGTACCAAACGGAATGTACGCAGTGTGGAGCGGCACTTCGTTCGCGACGGCCTTTGCGTCTGGCACTGCCGCGCTCGTGCGTGCGCAACATCCAGAGTGGCCTAGCGCAGCAACGCCTCTTGAGGAGATTCGTTCCACACTCACGGACACGCTCGGGTCGACAGGCGCACCAATCTATGCACTGAACCCTAAATTTGTAGACTTTCTTGGCGCATCCAGAATTTCTGCGGTCAACGCTGTTGCTGTCGGACCCATTGCGCCGCTCATCGCTGATGTGAATGCAGATGGCAATGTCGATGCTGCAGACTTATCGCTCATCCTCGCGTTGTGGGGAACTCTTGGCGCCGCAACGCGCGCCGACATCGATGCGAGTGGTGAAGTCAACGCTGCAGATCTTTCGCTGCTAATCGCGCATTGGTGAGCGTATGCCTCTGCGCGTACAGTCCGCGTCATGCAGGACCTCACGCCGACAGTGAAATGGGATCGACGCTTTCTCGCACTCAGCGACAGCATTGCGTCGTGGAGTAAAGATCCTTCACGCGGAGTTGGCGCGGTGATCGTGAGTCCTGCTCGACAGATCATTGCTACTGGATTCAACGGTCTTCCAATGGGCATCGAAGATCGTCCCGAGCGGCTTGAGCGCCCTGTGAAGTACGACCTCATCTGTCACGCCGAGATGAATGCGATCGTGCAATGCGCGCGCAATGGTGTCACGCCGCTTGGTGGGACCATCTACACCAGCTTCAGTCCGTGCGTGCATTGCACGCTGTCGATCATTCAATCAGGCATTGTGCGCGTTGTCACATACAGCATGAACGAAGGTGACGAACACTGGATCACCAACTGCGCGAAGTCGCGTGAGTTGCTCAGTGAGGCAGGCATTGAGTTTGTTGAACTCGCGCGAGCGTAATCACTTCACGGCGCCGCAATGCCCAGTTCTTTTGCGGTAAATAAGCGGTTGCGACCCTTAGTTTCTTCGCGCACCTTTGCGACGAATGCTGCGTCGATCATCGGCGCGTCATTGCCCCACGCGCTGCGTACATAGGTCAACACCGCCGCGATCTCTTCATCACTTTGAATTGGTGCCGCGGGCATCACTTGGTTGTATCTCTGTCCATCAACTTCGATCGCGCCCTCGAGTCCGTACAGCAGAATCTTCACGAGCGTTGTCGCATCTCCCTCCACGATCTCGCTTCCACGCAGCGGTGGATACACAGGGGGAAGCCCGCGTCCATTCGCTTGATGACAACTCATGCAGTTCGAAAAGAGACGCTTGCCGAAGTCAGCCACCGACATCGCCGCGGCCCTGATGATCTTTGGCGCAATGAACGACACATCTTCACGACCTGGCCAGAAGATGTTGCGATCAATCATTGTCGCTATCGCAAGCGACTCAGGAGGATTCGTGCGCAACTCAAACCATCCGTCTGGTTCATGCGATGCGATGAGTTGCACTGGTTCAATTGCATTCAAGCGTTGTTCTGCGGCAACGCGTTCAAGAATGACCTTGGCAAGCCACGGTCGATCCGCTGTGGTTGCCGCTGCTGCTTCGAGCGTGAGCGTAAGCAATGCAGCGTCTGGATCACCAGCATCCGTGTCGAGAAACATGTCGATGACTTCCGTGACGCATGCGCGAGATGAGGCTGAATCTGTTGGCAGCGCATGCCCAGCAACGATCGCTTCGAGCAGTGCGCCTTCTGCGCCCGAGAGACTTGAAAGCACAGCACTGCGCATATCGCGCGATGAGAGATCGCTTGCGAGACCTGCTTCAAGAAATGGCATGCGCAACACTTCAGTGAGGGCGCCCGCAGACAACACCGCTTGCACACGCACTGCGCGTTCATCGTCAGCGATGGTGCGATTGAGCACGGATAGAAGTGTTTGGTGATCAGCGGAGCGCTCAATGACTCGAATCGTGTGCACGCGAATGATTGCATCAGGTGAGTTGAGCAATGTGTTGAGAAGTTTCGAATCAATCGCGCCGATTCCCGCGAGCGTCCATAATCGTTCAAGGGCGATGGTTGTTGAGTTCGTCGTCTGAGCATCATTCGTGAGTTGACGATGAAGCACTTCTACGATGCTTCGATCACCGCGCTCAATCAAGAGTCGACGCGCAAGCGAACGCTGTGGCTTCTCGGGACTCGCAAGTGTTGCAATGAGTTGATCACTCGACGCGCTCGTCAGATCCATCAGCGGAATGCGGGGTGCGCCCTTCTTGGTGACGCGCCAAATGCGACCTGCATCGAGTGGCTGCGCAAGTCCGCGCGCATCTACTTGCGCACGCAAGAAACTCGTCATGAAGTTGCGATGCTGAATGATGCCGCGATACATATCAGCGACATAGATGGCGCCGTCAGGTCCACTTGCGCAAAACACTGGGCGAAAGCGCTCATCCGTCGAAGTCCAGAAGGAGCGCTCCCCATCAGCTGGAGTGGCAACAACCTTGCCCGCATTCTCCGTGAGTCGATAGCGATGCACCAAATTTCCAGCAACTTCGCACACAAGTGCTGTGTCCTGCATGTCCGCGCCCATCGCCTCGCCTTCATACACGAACGGACTACACGCGCCCGTGAAGTTCGCAAGCTTGCCGTCTTTGAGCACACCCTTCTGATACGCGCGATTGATGCCAGGCGTCAGGTGTGATGGATACACGCGCGTGTCGCTAGCCGCTCGCGAAGGCACGCCTTCGAAACTTTTCAGCGCGTCGTTGCGCGCGGCATACATTTTCGGAACGAGATCAACAAGCAGTGGGTCGGAGTTCGGCGAGTAATACAAACGACCTAGCGTGTCTTCGGTGAGACCCCATTGACCGTGTGGCGCAACCGCAACACTGCGCAACGCATCACCATCGATCTCGAATCGTGCTGGATGCTGCGAGCAGGTAAATGTGTTGTCGAGCGTAAAGAACAGCCCGTTTCCCGCGTGTTCAGGGTTGTCGTGACCAGCAAATCCACTGGCGATCACTTGCGTCTCGTCACTTCGACCATCGCCATTCGTGTCGCGACAGAACAAAAGATACGGCGGCTCGATGATGAGAATCCCATCACGCCAATGCGCGATCGCACGCGGCATCACGAGCCCATCAAGAAAAATCTCTGCGCTGTCGAACACGCCGTCATGATCTGTGTCAGTCAACACTTTGATGCGTCCGAGCGGCTCACTCTCGCCAGCACCTGACGCATCTCGCATGTAGCCGCGCATCTCAACGACCCACAATCGTCCATCAGGCGCAAACTCAAATGCGACAGGTGCTTCGACAAGTGGTTCACTCGCGACCAGTTGAATCTCGTAGCCATCCACGATGTCGAATGTCTTCAACTCATCTATCGGCGTGCGAATGGGTGCGTGATCCACTCGCCATTCAACCGGGAGTTCGCCCTGTGTTTCACCTGCTCGATCGCCGTTTTGGCCTTGCGTCAGTGCGCAGATGGCGAGCGTGGTGCATGTAGCAATGACTTCAGAAACAAAACGCGTGGAGTGCATTTGCGAGAGTGTAAAGACTCATCGCGTCGGTGATCGCTTCGACGGGGATTCGCTCGGAACATGCTCGCGCACCACATACGGCTTCGTTCCATCGATTGCGTTATTCGCGTCTGTGAGGAGTTCAAGCACAAACCCCATCGCGAGGAAGAACAGCGCGGAAAGAAAGAACATGATCGCGACGAGAAACGGTGGACGCGTACCCATATCGACGCCGTGGAAGAACTTCTCGTAGAGCAACCACGGCATGACGAGACAATCGACTGTGAGAAGTAGCACACCGATGCGGCCGAAGAGATAGAGCGGTCGCGCCTTGAAACTCGACTGAAACCCAAGCATGATGATGTCAAAGAACACATCGAAACTGCGCGCGATTCCGTAGTGGCTTGTGCCTGCAAATCGTTCTTGACATTGGATGCCGATCTCTGTGGTCGCTCCTCCACGCATATGAACGAGCGCTGGAAGCAACCGATGTTGACCTGGACGCAATCGCAATGACCGAGCGATGTCGCCGTTGAGCGCTTTGAAACCACCCATGTCACGAACCTCGCAGCCAGTGACGCGACGCAACAACCAATTCGCAATTCGACTTGGGATAAGTTTGAGCACTGTGGACTCAGGTCGATTCAGTCGAGCACCGGACACGAGTGCAAATCCTTCTTCGATTTTCGCAACGAGCAGCGTGATGTCTTCAGGTCGATGCTGCAAGTCGCCGTCAGTCACGACCACGATCTCTCCGCGTGTTGCTTGAATGCCTGCGTACAGCGCGCTGCACTGCCCGACATTGCGTGAGAGAAAGATGCTGTGCAATGCTGGATACTCGACTGCACTCGCGCGCAACATTGATTCCGTGCGATCTGTAGAACCGTCACTGACCACGATGATCTCGTAGGTGCGACCAAGTGCGCGTAGTGCTGCGTCAGTCCGTCGCAAGAACTCTAGAACACAGAGTTCTTCGTCCCGCATCGGTGCCACAACGGAAATCGAGATGAGGTTGGTGTGAGTGAAGTCTTGCATGAACTCTCGAATGCATTCGATCTTTACAACTCGCCAAACCCTATCAGTCGCCAGTCGCGCGCTTTCAGCGCGTCCGTCCATGGTTCTTCAAGAAGGCATCGGAGTTGTGTTTCCCAGAATCGCGCCACTCGCATCCTACCGAACGAAGGTGGGATGCTCGGATCACTTGGATGCAATCGTCCAGGGTGTGTGATGATCTCCACACTGCTGATCCCACTCGTATGTTCGAGTGTGTGCAGTGATTCAACGCACGAAGCAAGAGTGAACCGCGCGCCCTGACGAGCGATTCCCCACACTGCGCCGCTACTGCGAACGCCTTTGGTGCGTGAGTTTCGCGCGGCCATCGCCCGAAGAGTGATACAGCGCAGCGCACCAGCAGAGCAGTCGAATGCTCGTGTGTGTTCCACGCTTCGACGCACGAACGAGATGTGATGAGTGGTTGCAATGTCGCACGCCACGCCGAAAAGTGACGGGAAACAGTGTGTGTGTTTTTCTGCGTCAAGGTGGTTCAACGCGAATCCTCGCTCAAGCAATGCGACAACTTGTCGTGTCCACTCAAGTCTCACTTCATCTTGATTGATCGCGCCTCGCATGACCCGCATCGCAAAAGTGGTCCAATTGCCGACGAAATGGCCTGTATCGTTGAGGAGCGAGCGCACTTCCGCGCGCGGCGAGAGCGGCGGGCCGCGCAGAATGTTCAGATGCGCCCCAAGAGAAACTCCGCGAATCGCGCGAACATTCGCAATGTCCATCCCATTCGCTAACACGCTTGCGCTGGTGATCGTTCCACGCGCAGCACACTCGTCGACCGCGCGGCGCACCGCTGGGTGAAGACCCAGATCATCGGCATTGAGAATGATCTTTAGCACTCACTCACCAAAACACCTGCCGACCGCTCTCCATCGTGAAGATACGTTCGAGCTTCTCTGATCCGTCTTCAACGAGCCAGTACAAGCCATCATCAACAAGACCAGTGAACTCACGCGTGCCCGCGTTCTGCTCGAGACGACCACAACTCTTCCAACCAGTGTCGCTCCACACAAACAATTCGTACGCAGCGCCTGGCTTCACGAGTGTTCGTGGAAACTGCACGCCCGTGTCGGCGTCGGGGGTTTCGGGCTTTGTCGTTGAAGCGAGAAGTGTTGTCGTGTGTTTGCACTTTGCAGTGAGTGTGTAGGTGTTTCCATCGCGGTCGAGCACGATGGGTGCTGCAAGTGGAACATCGACGCCACCTCGATGGATCATCGGGAGGTAACAAATATCTCGACCCATCGCAGCGAAACTCACGCGACCGTTTTCAATTCGACCCCATTGAATTGGCCGCCACTCGCCGCCGTTGAAGACAGCGAGATACGCAAACTGTTCGTCCTTGGGGGGCGTCGGAAGATCGATTGTGACGGTCGTTGTTGCTTGATATTGCGCCGTCACATCTACGAAGTGCGAAGAAGCAAGCCACCGCGGCGCCTCTTCGTTTTTCCCAATCGCAAGCGCGAGACTCGATGGTTGAATGGCAAATGTTTTGCGATACACCTTCGCGCAACGATTCGATAAGCCCGCGCGTCCTTTGCCGTCTTGGTCAAGCACCACTTCCCACGCGTGGTTGTTGTC
>QWPU01000162.1 GCA_003671065.1 Planctomycetota bacterium
CGTCGCCGATGCGAACGCGATGACTTCAAGCGCGATTGATGCAGCCAGCGCCGAGTTTCCTGCGACCGCCGAGCCTGACACGCTGGTCGCAATGATGATTGAACTCGATGATCTCTTTGATCGCATCAAACTCGTGGAAGCCAACGGTGGGCAAGTACCAGCGGCGCATCCCGACATCGTGCCCGCAGCCGACATCGCTCGCCTCGCCGATCTGTTGAATCCAAAGCGTGCAGGCGTTGAATGGCCCGCTTCTCATGGACTCACGCCAAACGACTTTGAAGAGATTAGCGCGCACGCCGCTGAGCTCGAGCGCATGAGCGACGCGAATACGCCCGACGCATTTAGCAGCCGTATTCAAGCGATTTCAGCGTGTTGCCACGCTTGCCACGCGAAGCATCGCAACTAGGGCGAGGCGCGAAGGGATCGAACGCGCCTCAGAAATGTTCGATCTACTTCGACACCGTATTTGGAACCGCGCAAGACGGTGGTGGATCTTGACGGCGCTGACATGAATTCGGCTGTGCGCAGCATGGGCCGACTGATGTATAGTTCGACCTCGCGTTCGTTCTTCACTCTCAGGGAAACAGAGTTCGATGCTTCACGCCATGACCGAGATGTCTCGCACCTTGCAGCGCGCGATCACGCTGCTTGACTCATCGCGATCGCTTTCCGATGCGCTCTGTGAAGTGATCATGGCGAGCGCGCCGCAAAGTGATCGCACGCAACCACTCGATCTATCGCGCACGATGGTGCTTGTGCCAGGCGGACGACTCGCGCGCGCGATCGAACGCGGGTTGCTCGCGCGAGCGCAGACTGCACACACGCCGATGTTTGCGCCGACTGTGGTGACGCCGATCATGTTGGCATCCCGCTTTGTGGTGGCGACCGCGCCGACGCTCGGTGGGATTGCGACGCGCGTGTCGTGGCGCGCGACCATTGATCAAGCGTTGGACGCGAAGGACGCGCTTTCGAAAGGTGTGCGCGATCTCTTTGGAATCCGTGAGGATGCCGAGGTTTCTTCCGCACTGCGCGAAAACATTGCGAAGCGTCTGCTGAGGTGCGCGCGCGAAACTGCTTCGGCGATGCACTCATTTGCGGATGTTGCGGCTGCGATCACGGCGCGCGACGGCGAAACATCGACGAATGCGCCGCTGCAGCAGCGTTGGAACACGCTCGTCCAACTTGAAGCGATTCGCGAAAAGTTGTTGCTTCGCGCCGCTGTTGTGGATCGCGACGAAGCGTTCCGCGATGCCGTGAAAACTGGCCGCATCGCGCATGAAGCGTTCGATCGCGTCGTCGTGTTGTTTGCCGATCCTGAGCCCGTGCATCGCGCGTTGCTTGCGCTGCTTGAGAAGCGTGGCGTGCAGATTGAAGTCTGCGTGCACACGCACGAGTCGATCGACGGCGATGGCTTTCCGCATTCACACATCTGGTGCACGCACGCGTTCGATAGCGCAGCGATTCCATCCTCATCGATTCGCACTGCGCAAGGTCCGCTTGATGCTGGCGAGAAAGTCATCGACGCGATTCGCGCGATTCCGTCGCCGCGCACCAGTGACTCGATCAGTGTGATGGCGCCCAATGATGAAACGCAGCAGTCCATTGAACGCGCGTTACTTGTGCACGATGTCCGCGCAGTTGGCGGTGATGCGCGGGCGTTTGGTGCCACTCGTCTCGGCACGCTCTTGGCTCGTTTGCGCGATCTTTTCGCCGAGGGAAGCGCCGAAAGTCTTGCGGCGTTTGTGCGCCATCCTGATGTGTCACGCACGATTGCACTTCATGCCGCAGCGCCCGCGCTGGACACTGCAGTGCTTGAGAGCGCGCTCGCCGAGTATCGAGTCGCGACTCGTGTGAGTCGTTGGATTGACGAAGTCGCGTCGAAAGCGCACGGTGCGAAAGAGTTTGGCGAGTTGCGCAAAGTGGTGCGCGCGCGCGTGATCACGCTTGAAGGAACTAAAAACGCCAGTGATTGGGCGCAGCTGATTCGTGCAGTTCTGAGCGCGTTCATCACCGATGCACCACTTGGAACGCGCGATGAACTACTGGCGCGTCGCGATCACGATGAGTTGCGTCGCTCGGTCACTTTGCTCGATCGCGCCTTGGCAGAGTTAGCGAGCGTGCCGGAGCTGTTCGCCACATCGATGAGTTCGCACGAAGCCATCGCGTATCTGCTGGGCGAACTTGCGCACGCCGAAGTGCGCGGTGAATCGATCGACGACGGCATGACGATTGTCGGTTGGCTCGATGCGGGCATTTCCGATGAGCGTCACATCATTCTGGCGGGATTTTGTGATGGCGATGTGCCTGAAGGTTCTTCACACGATTCACTATTGCCCGACGAACTCCGGCAAACGCTCGGCGTGCTCTCGAGCGCTCGACGCGCCGCGCGTGATGCATGGATTCTCGATGGCATGATTACGCGTGCATCGCGCCGTGCGTCTGCGAGTCTTTCGTTTGTGGTGCCTCGCCGCACCGCCACGGGGGATCCAACGCGCCCTTCGCGCTTTCTGCTTTCTGTCGCGCAAAATGACCTTCCCGCGCGCGTCGAACATCTCTTTCCGCAAGAGCAAGTGGTGAGTGCAGTGGTCACGCGCGATGCCAAGCGCATCTCTGCGCGTTTCGATCCGACACCAACGATTGCATTGCCCGCAGCGGGAAGCGCAGGTTGCATCGAATCGATCTCCGTCACGGCTTTCGCGACTTACCTGAAGTGCCCGTACCTCTTTCAACTTCAGAGTGATCCTCGACTCAAACTTCAATCGCGTGACGAGCAGGGAATCGAGTTGGATCCTGGCGCGTTCGGCACGCTGGTGCATTCGGCGCTTGAGCGGTGGGGCAAGCGTGAAATGACGCGAGCCGCCGCGACGACCGATCGCGCCACCATTGCCCGTGAACTCAATGAAGCGCTTGATGCGCTCGTAGCGGAAAATTTCCCATCGAGCACTTCGCCCGCAGTCAAAGTGCAGTGGGTACTCGCACGTCGAAGGCTCGAGGCGTTTGCGCGCCTGCAAGCGAAGCAGGCGGCAGATGGTTGGAAAGTGCACGCTGTTGAGTTGTCGTTCAAAGTCAAGCCGAACGAGCATCAGAAGCAAGCGCCGAAGTTTCCAGATGCGAATGGATTATGGCTGGTAGGCAAGATCGATCGCGTCGACAAGCGAGGCGAACTCGAGTATTGCGCGTGGGACTACAAGACTTCATCGAAGGCGGTCAAGCCAAAGCAGGCGCATCTGCGAGGTCGCGGAGCGAAGGGTGATGAACCAAAGCAGTGGAAAAACCTGCAACTTCCGCTCTATCGCGAATTGCTTGCAAGCATGGACATAGGCGCGTGCGGCCTCGGCTACATCAACCTTGCGCCCAACGCGCTGCATAGCTCCTTCGAACTCTTGGGCCTTGACGACGCCGTGTTGCAGGTTGCGCACGAGGTCGCTGTCTCTGTTGTGGCGAGCGTGCAGGGCGGTGAGTTCATGCCGAGCGGGAAGTTGCCCGTCAGGACTGATGATGCATTCGCACGAATTTGGCAGCAGGGGATGCAAGTGGATGACACGGCGGAATCCGATGCGGATGCCAATGCCGACAACGATGCAGAGGATCTAGAGGATGAGTCTGATGATTTGGAGTCATCGACAGGAGGCGACGAATGAGCGCGACTCCTGATCGATCAATCGTGATTGCGAATGCGGGTTCTGGCAAGACATGGACGCTTGCAAATCGTGTGTTGGCGTGGTGCATGCGAGAAGTGCGCGCGTCGCGGACTCCGCAACCCGCGCAGATTCTTGCGGTCACATTTACGCGCAAAGCTGCAGGTGAAATTCTTGCGCGCATTTTGAGTCACGCTGCGCAAGGTGCACAATCGGAGAAGGCGCGCGCGAGCTTTGCATCAATCGTCGGCGACGCCACTGCTGCGGAATATCTCGCGGTCCTTGAGGCGTTGTGTCGCGATCTGCACCGCATGCAAGTGGGCACAATCGACGGCTTTTTCAGCCGAATTGCCAGTGCGCTTGCGGATGAAGTTGGACTCGGCGTTGGCTGGACGATCGGTGATGATGACGCGCTTGCCCAAGTGCGCGCAACAGTTGCGGCGAAGATTCTCGCGGGAGATTCAGCCGAAGCGTTGCTTGATCTCTTGAAGGACGGTGCACCGAGCGCGTCAGTGACGGACGAGATCGAGCGTCTGCTCGGCGGTGGAACTGGATTCGGCGGTGGTGGCGTGAGTGTGTTGGCGCATTACCGCGCGAGCGTAAACACTTCGCCGACGGAAGAGACGCGCGTGGCGAGTCTGGATGCCGCGTGGCGATGGAGTGAGCGATTGTTGAAAGCGCACGCGGCACCGAGTGAGACGCTTGAGTCGCTTGCGAAGCGATTGCGTGTTGAGCCGCTTCCGCCCACGAAGGGTGGCAAGCCCCACAAAGGCTGGATCAAGGCGAACGAGATGCTTTGCGATGCCGCAGCCTCGGGCGATGCACTCGCGTGCGTAGAGAACAACTATCTGGCCAAGATAGCGCGCGCCGACTCGTATTACAGCTTGACGCCGAGTGATGCGCTTCACGCCATCGCCGCAGCGATCGGTGCACATGTGCGCGGCGCGGTGTTGAAAAAGTTTGCGACTCGCGTTTCTGGCGCGCTCTTGGTGTTGCCTCAAGCAGAAGCGATGCTCGACGCGGAACAAGCTGAGCGCGGCGTGTACGGTTTTGATGACATCGGCCGCAATGTTGCGCGCGCGGCGGTTCGTGCAGGTTCACGCGTTGGTAACTTCGAAGCGCTGTGCGAGGCACTCGGTTGCGAGATTCGCGATCTCGCCATCGACGAAGCGCAAGACACATCTGTCGAGCAGTTTGTCACGCTTCGCCCGATGATTCAGGCCATTCTCAGCAGCGGCAACGCGAGCGACGCGGGACGCTTTCTGCTCGTGGGCGATCCTAAGCAATCGATTTACGGTTGGCGCGGCGGCACGCCTGGACTCATTGCGAAAGTTGAAGAGGACTTCAAAGCGAATCTCGATGAAGGCAAACCGCTGACGAAGAGTTTTCGTTCCGCGCCGCTGCTGATGGACTTCGTGAATCAAGTGTTTGGCAATCTCGAAGCGGATGTGTGTGGCATTGCTAAACCCGAGGATCTTGACGATGTGACGAGTGTCACGGAGTTTTTCGACAAGGAGAATTTGTCGATCGATCTCAGTGCCAGTGCGTTCAAACGAGCGCCGCGTCAATGGGAGTTCGCGAAGCACGAAGCAAGTAATCCTGATCTTGGCGGACGCATTGAGGTGTACGGCGTGACGGGCAAACCCGAGCCGAAAGTCGAGCCTCCAGACGACGGTGACACTTCAGAAGAAGCCGCAGCGGCGCTACCGACAATTCCTCATATCGATCCACTCAAGTGCGCGGCGGTTGTTGCGGCGCGCATTCACGCGGAGCATCCGCAGCGAACAATCGGCGTGCTCGTTCGCACGAACAAGGAAGCGAACACGATCGTTGCGCAACTGCGTCGCGATGGAGTTGCGGTGAGTGATGAAGGAAGTTCGACACTGCTCGATTCACCTGCGGTCGATGCGCTTGTCGCAGTGCTCGAACTGATTGACGATCCGAGTAGTCGTCTCGCGCACTTTCTTGCGTCGCGCGGACCGATTGCGAAGGTCACGGCACTCGCGCCGCTTGAGTCGCACGCAACAGCTGAAGACGCGTGCGCTGTCGCTGCTGCCTATGCCAACAAGATGCGTGTGGAGATCGCTCACCGTGGATTGGCAACCGTTGTGGCGGATCTCGTGGATGCGCTGCGTGCGCAGGGGTTGAGCGCGCGCGATGAATCCCGCGTGGCGCGTTGCGTCGCCGTTGCTGAACCGTTTAATGATGCGCCGTGTGCGCGACTGCACGAATTCATCGACGCGTTGATCAACGACAAAGCCGAGTCGAGTTCGGCTGACAAGATTCGCGTGATGACGATTCACCGATCGAAAGGCTTGGAGTTCGATGAGGTGGTGCTGGTGTCGCTTGGCAAGCCGCTCGGCAAGAAGCCAACGGGTTGGGGCGTGTTAGCGTGTGACCCTTGCACGCCTCCGCAACTCGTGTCTGCACTCGGAAATGAATTCGAGCGCAGTTGGGTTCCAGAGCTCAAACTCTTCGAGCGTGATGAGCGCCGCCGTCGATTGCTCGACGATTTTTCGACGCTCTATGTTGCGATCACTCGCGCGCGCAAGGGACTTCATCTGATGATGGAGTGCGTGCCGAAGTCGAGCGGACCAACCGCAGCAAAGCTCATCATCGCCGCGCTTAATCGGATCGATACGGAGTCAGGTTGCCTGCGTGACGAGGCAGCGCTTGGTCCTGTACTGGCAGCGGCGACGCCATCGCTCGATACACCATGTTGGATCGCGCATGACGGCGACATCTTCGCCGCGGTGAAGTCGCCCGAAGCAGCGTCGAGCGCGCTGGCGCCTTCATCAACCACTGTCGAAACACTCATTGAAATCATCCCGCGCCAACAACAGCGCGCGAGTGCACCGTCAACGCATGAAGCGCGATCACTCTGGTCTTCAAGTCCGTTTGGAAACAGTGACATTGCATTGCGCGGCGTGTTCGTGCACGAGTGCTTCCGCGAAGTGAAATCGATGGATGAGTTCCTTGAGCCGACGAGGTTCGATGGACTGCTTGAGCGCGCGGCGCAGCGAACCGCGGTAGAAAAGGGCGCGCCCATCGACGCCAAAGACACTGCTGATGTTCGCGGTCTACTCACGCGTCTTGCGCAGCGTTCAACGGAGAAGGGCTCATGCGCGCATGCTCTCATGCTCGCGCCGAATGATCGCGTGCACACCGAGTTGCCGTTCGTGCGACTGCTTCCTAGCGGCGGCATGACGAGTGGTCGCATCGATCGCCTCGTCTTGCATTGCGATGGAAGCGGGGCCGTGAAGGGCGCGACGATTGTGGATTACAAGACGGGCGCGGTCGGGAGGAGTGCCGAGTCGCTTGCTGAGACGATCAGCAACTACAGCGAGCAGATGCACGCGTATTGCGCCGCGGTCGAAGACATGTGGAAACTGGACCCCGCGAGCGTTCGCGCGACGCTGTTGTTTGTTGATCGCGATGAAGTGGTGCGGGTTGAACCGAGACCAGTCGTTGCGTAAGTGAGCACGAAGGCACGACT
>QWPU01000163.1 GCA_003671065.1 Planctomycetota bacterium
AGGATTCGCAGGAAGCGCTTTCTTGCGCGCATCGAGAAAGTAGCCTTTTTCCCGCAGTTCCTTCACGAGTTGTTGAAAGCGCAGTTCAAGTTCGCCCACGCCTTGCGGCTCGAGCTTCGTCGCATAAAGCTGCGTGCGACCTTGCGCGGGATAGTGACTGATGCGGCCCGTGACGATGACGGCGTCACCTTCATGCGGCTCAAAGGAAACGCGCGCGACATCACTCGTCCACATCACGCAACTCAGGATCGACTTCGCATCCTTGACCGAGAAATACCAATGACCGCGCTTGGTGAGATTGGCGATTTCGCCTGCGATGCGAAAGCTTCCACGCATGCCTTCATCAAGCGTGCGACCGATGAGTTCGTTGAATGAGGTGACGGTGAACTCAATCGGCGCGGCGGATGCGACCGGTGCAGATGCAGGCGCGACTTCGTGACTCGGCTCGACGGAGCCAGAAGTCGAAACGCGCTCCTCAGTCTGCGCTTCAACTTTCGGCGCGGGTTTCGTATCAAACAGACTTCCCTCAAACGAGTCGCCGCGCGCAAGAGCTGGATTGAACTTGGGGCGTTTCACGAAGCCGTATAGTACGAACTCTTGGCAGCACTGCCGCTCGTTGGTGCGTAAGGCCTCAACCTTCGAAGACACTTGAGACCACTGATTGGAAGATCGATTCGCAGTGACGGCAGCCGACACGACTTCATTTCTGATGCAACCACTCAGCACTGCTGTAGGTCTCACCGAAGCACGCGCGAAGGCGTTTGCGGCGCTCGAGATTCACACGGTCGGTGATCTCATGCAGCACTTTCCGTTTCGCGTTGAAGCGGAAATCGGCGAGAACACCATCGCCTCGCACATCCAAGCGTTGGAAGCGAAGCCTGAGTCGGAGCGCACCGCGGATATCTCAATTCGCGGCACAATTGCAGTAAGTCGTACGAGTTTCGGCGCGCGTCCGCGCATCGAAGCTTCGCTTGAAGACGGCACGGGATCAGCGCGTCTCGTCTTCTTCAACATGCCGTGGATGCGCGGAAAACTTCATCCTGGCCGTCAAGGCATTGTCGAAGGTCGAGCGAAGTGCGAGCGTGGATATCTGGAGATCGTGAATCCAAAATGGAGCGAAGTCGTGGAAGGCACGGTGATCACCGCGAGGAGCGATCGACTGCGCGCGGTGTATCCGTCGAGCGAAGCGTTGCCTTCGCGCATGATTGAGCAGACTGTGCTCAAGGTGCTTGATCGCGCGGTAGCAGCAACGCCCGAGTTACTCACGGCGCAGTACTTGAGTGAGCGGGGATTCATTGGTTTGCCCGCGGCGTATCGCGGCATGCACGCGCCGACTGATGGCGCCGCATTTCTCAGTGCGCGTGCGCGTCTTGCCTACGACGAATTGCTGATTCTCCAACTCGCCGTTGCGATCAAACGACGCATCCGCACTGGGCAAGGCGCACCAGCGCTGCCGAGCGGCGTCGCGGTCGAGCGCGAGATTCTCAAGCGTTTTCCCTTTGAATTCACGACGGATCAGTTGGCGACCTTCCGCGAGATCGCAAAGGATATTGCTGACACGCGTCCGATGAATCGCTTGCTCCAAGGCGATGTTGGTGCGGGTAAAACCGCGGTGGCGCTGAGCGCGATGCTTATTGCGGTCACCAATCGACATCAAGCCGCGCTCATGGCGCCCACGGAATTGCTTGCGGAACAACACTTCGCGTCGATCTCGCGATTCCTCGTTGGCACAAATGTTCGCGTGGGATTGCTCACCGGAAGTTTGCCCGCTGCAGAACGAGCGCTAGTGCGCGACATGACCCAGAACGGACAACTCGACATCGTTGTCGGCACGCACGCGCTGCTCACGGGGGATGTGCGTTTCAACGCGCTTGCGCTTGCGGTGATTGATGAGCAGCATCGCTTTGGCGTCGCTCAACGCGCTGAGCTTCGCGGTCGCGCACCTGCTGGACAAACGCCGCACATGCTCGTGATGACCGCGACGCCGATTCCACGCACGCTGTCGCTCACGGTCTATGGCGATCTTGATGTGTCAACGATTCGTCATCGACCAAAGGATCGTGCGCCAGTGCACACGCGACTGCTCTCACCATCACGCTCGGATGAGGCGTATCGCTTCGTGAAGGAGCGCATCGACCGCGGCGAACAAGCGTTTATCGTCGTGCCTGCGGTAGAAGAAAGCGACCTTGGTCTCAAAGATGTCGCATCGCATCTCGAAGCGCTGCGCACTGGTCCACTCGCAGGCGCGCGACTTGCCGCAATGCACGGACGCATGAAGCGCGAGGAGCGTGACGCCATCATGGATGAGTTTCGCGCTGGCAAGATTGACGCGCTGGTTGCAACGGTTGTGATCGAAGTCGGCGTCGATGTTCCCAACGCCACGGTGATGATCATCGAGCACGCCGATCGATTCGGTCTCGCGCAGCTCCATCAGTTGCGCGGACGCGTTGGTCGCAGCGACAAAGGCGGCGTCTGCGTGCTCATCAGCGATCCAACAACCGATGACGGCCGCGCGCGTCTTGATGCAATCAAATCAACCGACGACGGCTTCCGCATCAGCGAACTCGATCTCGCGATCCGCGGACCAGGTGAACTTTTCGGCGCGCGCCAAAGCGGTTTACCGCCATTCAAAGTCGCCGATCTCGCAAGCGATCTCCCACTGCTCGAACGCGCGCGCCGCGACGCAACCGATTGGATCGCGCGAAGTCCACTCCTCGCCCAAGACCACGAACAACTCATCCGCCGCACCGTGCTCAATACCTACGGCGAAGCACTCGGCCTTGGCGATGTTGGCTGACCGTGGGTGGCTTCAGACCGTGGGTGGCTTCAGACCGTGGGTGGCTTCAGCGCGTGCGTGGCTTCAGCGCTTGCGTCGCCGCCACGCGTCGAGCGTGTGTGCGTCGAAACAATTGATGCACTGCGACGGCGCAAGCCAACCACGCTGCGCGGTCGCGACGCCGTAACGCAGTTCGTTGAAATCATCCGCACCGTGGACATCGCAATTGATTGCGATCATGCAGCCTGCTTCCATTGCGCCGCGAACATGCGTGTCACGCAGATCAAGACGCACCGAGTGCCCGTTGATTTCAAGCGCGGTGTGGTGTTCGTGCGCCGCGGCGTAGAGCTCGTTCATCGCAAGATCGAGGCCAGGACGACCATTCACGAGGCGACCAGTTGGGTGACCGATCACATGCACGAGCGGATGACGAATTGCTTTGAGGATGCGCTCGGTGGCGAGTTTTGGATCTTGCTTGAGCGCGGCGTGCGGGCTTGCGACGACCCAATCAAGTTGCGCGAGAAGTTCATCGCTGTAATCGAGCGTGCCGTCACTCAAGATGTCGACTTCACTTCCTGCCCAGATTTGCATGTGTGGAAATCGCGCGCGTGCGGCGTGAATTGCAGCGATATGCGTGAGGAGTCGCGCGTCATCAAGACCGTTCGCTTGGAACTGGCTCTTGCTGTGATCGGTAATTGCGATGGTGTGAAAGCCACGACTCTGCGCGTGGGTGATGAGTTGGTCGATGCTGAGCGCGCCGTCGCTGGCGGTGGTGTGCGAGTGAAGTTCGGCTTTGATGTCTTCGATAGTGATGATGCCTGGATGTTTCGCTGCGAGTTCAAACGCATCGAGCTCACCACGATCTTCACGCATTGTCGGCGGCATCCACGCAAGACCAAGCGCGGCATAGATGTCATGCTCCTCGCGACTCGCAACATTGGGCGCGTCCTCAGGAATCTTGCCTTCGCTTGCGGTCTTAAACAAACCGTACTCATTCAAACGAAAGCCCTGCGAAATCGCGCGTTCGCGCAATCGCACATTGTGTTCTTTGCTGCCTGTGAAGTACTGCAACGCCGCGCCGAAGCTTTCGATTGGCACTACGCGCAAGTCAACTTGCACGCCGTGATGCGTGAGCACCGAAGTCTTCGTGTCGCCAGTCGCGAGCACCTTTGCGACTTCGCTGCGGGTGCGGAAAACTTCCATCAGACGCGGCACATCTGTCGAGCTCGCAAGAATGTCGAGGTCGCCAATCGTTTCCTTTCCGCGACGAAGACTTCCTGCAAACGACACGCGTTGCACGAACGGCAAGGCGCCGAGTTCAGTCACTAACGCGTCGGCAAGCGGTGCCGCCTCACCAATACGAATGCGGCCGCGCGCGCTCTCGGCAAACGCGATCGACTCCTTCATGTTCTCGATGGTCTTTGGTCCCATGCGCGGAAGTTTCGCAACAACGCCAGCATCAATCGCTGCTTTGAAGGTCGCGAGATCCACGACGCCCGCTTCAGTCCACAGCGTGCGCGCAGTCTTTGGTCCAATTCCCTGCACATTGAGCACTTCTTTGAGACCAGGCGGCACTTGCGCGCGGAGTTCATTGAGCTCACTCATCGCACCTGTTGTCACGAATTCAACGACCTTTGCAGCGGTCGACGCACCAACACCATCAATCGCTTTGAGCGCGTTGAGGTCCATGGTTGCCGCGTCAGTCGTGAGCGCTTCAATCGATCGCGCCGCGCGACGAAACGCATTCACCTTGAACGCGTTGGCGCCGAGGATCTCACTGAGCACGGCGATCTCTTCGAAATTTTCCGCAATCTGCGCATTGGTAGCCATGGCGCCAACGATAGCACGCCGTCGTGGACGCGCCGAGCGTGATCAACCAGTTGTTGTCAAGAGCGCGAGGATCACTTCAGCAGTGCGCGCGGTGGCGCCTTGCTCGCGTCGAATTGCTTCGCGCGCTTTCATCGCGATCATGGCTCGTGCGCGAGGATCAGCAAGCAGTTCAGTCAGCGTCGACGGAAGTTGCGCCGCTTCAATCTGGCGAATTCCCCCTGCTTTCACCAGTGTTTCAACAACATCGCGAAAGTCTGCGACCCGTGGACCAATGATCACCGCCTTGGCAAGACTCGCAGGTTCAATCGGATCGCTGCCGTAGAGCTTTCCGAAACTGCGGCCCATCACCACGACATCGGCGAGTGCATACGCCATGCGCAGTTCGCCGATGGTGTCGAGCAGATAGAAGCGTGTGTCGTCAGCGCCGCGTTCCTTCTTCGAGCGACGCACGCAACCAGGAAGATTCGCAGCAACGCCATCAAACCACTCGGGCTTTCTCGGCGCAATCAACAAGCGCGCGCCTGCTGGCAGCGCGTCGCGCAGCAAGACTTCTTCGCCAGGCTCGGTGCTACCCGCAACAACCAACGGCACGCCTTTCGGGATTCCAAAGTCTTCGCGCAACTGCGCGCTTCCCGCCACTTCATCAGTCATCGCAACTGAATCCCACTTCATATTGCCGCTGAGCAACACTTCCTCAGCACCGAGTTCGCCGAAGCGATCGGCAATCGCGCGGCTTTGCGCCAACACGACGGTGATGCGCGCAAACATGTTCTTCACAAACCAACGCGCGCGTCGATAGCGCCGCATAGAACGCTCGCTCAATCGACCATTCACCACGCAAATCGGAATGCCGCGCGCAGCCGCAAGCCGCGTCATGTTGGGCCAAAGTTCAAGTTCCACAAGCACGAGAAGATCCGGCATCACGCGATCAAACCACGCGCGCTGCGCAAAGGTGAAATCAAACGGGGTGCGGACGACGGTGTGCTTCTCACCGAAGAGCGAGGTTGCACGCGCAAAGCCTGTGTCGGTCATCGCGCTGATGACAACCTCGGGACGCGCGCGGTCTGCAGCAAGTCGTTCGACAAGCCCGCGAATCGCATTCACTTCACCAACGCTCACTGCATGAATCAACACGCGCGAACGCTCAGTGCGAGGCACAATCGCGCCGTCACCAAAGCGCGCGCTCCAATCAGTCTTAATCTTTCCTGTCGCGATCATGCGCGTAAGCCAGATCGGTGAAGTGAGCAATGCTGCAGCGAAATAGCACAGATCTGTGAGCACAAACGCAGAGCGTTTCACTCGCGGTGCAGCGCGCTCGACGACGCTGCGTGGTGTGCGTTCATCGTCAGTCACTTGAGATTCTTCGCCATCGCTGCAAGCCACTGTTGACTCTGAACACCTTCGGCAAGATCCGCAACGCGTCCCTTCGAATCGACATAGAGCGTCTTGGGAATCGAGTTCGAAGGATTGATCGCGCGAATGAACTCCATGAACGCGGGCGTCGCCATCAGTTCAATTTCATTGGCGTGATTGCTCTTGAGAAAGTTGGTAACGAGTGATGCGCCCGAATCGACGCTGATGCCGACGACTGCAATGCGCGCAGGCATAGACCCTTTGAGCGCCTGCACATTCGCACGATTCACTCGGCATGGCCCGCACCATGTTGCCCAGATCTCGATGATCATTGGGCGGCCAGCGAATGTTGAGAGCGACACATCTTTGCCAGCGAGGTCCTTCACCACCAATTGATGCACGGGGCCGAGTGAGACCGCTGCTGTCGGCGAGGGCGCGGGCGCAGGCGCAGGCGCAATCACCGGCGGCGCGGTCGGCGTGGGCTCGCTTGTTCCGCACGACGCGACGAACATCAACGCAACCAGAAATGGAGCGACACAAACTCGGTGCATCTCGTCAGAATAGCCGACCGTGATAATCGCGTCGCCCTCTGCTCAATCATCAACATCTCGCTGGATCATCGCGCTTGATACAGGCGGGACATTCACTGATGTCGTCGCTATCACGCCCACAGGCGAAGTGCGGCGCGTGAAAGTTCCGTCGGATGGTTCGCTCTCTGCGAGCGTTGACGAGTGCGTTGCCGCCGATGTTCGCATGACGCCTGCGGCACAGTTGGTTTTTCCCGATGGATTTCTCGATGGATGGTTACTGACTGCGCTCGACAGCCTCGGCGTCGAACTACGCGCAACAATCGTGCATCAACGGGGGCATTCGCTCACGCTGTCATCGCCGCTCGCGCTCGCTGCTGGCTGCGCACTTCGCTTCACGCGCGATGCGTCAGCGCTTGATGCGGCGACGCTTGATGCGCCTCGACTCGCGCTGCACATCTTAACTGCGACAGCGCTCGACAAGCCATTGCCGCCGCTTGAAGTTCGACTCTCGACAACGCGCGGCACCAACGCGTTGCTCGAAGGTCGTGGCGTTGTGAGTGCAGGGCTTGAAGGCGTCGTTGAAATTGGCGATCAAACTGGACGCGATCTCTTCGCTCGTGTGCCCGCACCGC
>QWPU01000164.1 GCA_003671065.1 Planctomycetota bacterium
GCCTGGAGTTTTCGGTCTTTCAGGTACGACACTGCAGCAGAAGGATCGCTGTGTTGAGCCGCTATGGATCGGTCGCGTTGAGCCATCGCGCAGTGCGCTCCTTATCGTCGGTCCTGAGGTCATCCACGACCAGTCGCAAGGGGAAGCGGCGACAATCCCACTGATCGAGGAACTCTTTTCGCCTGAACGAGCAGCGGCCGCGTCTTCATCGACTCAGCGTGGTGGTGTCTATCCGCCGCTCAAGCGGCTGCTCGACATCGTGCTGAGCATCTTCGCGCTGGTTGTGATGTCTCCCGTGCTCCTGATGTGCGCGGTTGCGATTGTGCTTGATGATGGATTTCCAATCTTCTTCGGGCATGGACGGCAGACCACGGGAGGTGCGATCTTCCGCTGCTGGAAGTTTCGGACCATGCGTAAGGATGCCGAGAGCAGAGTCGCCGAACTTCGTAAACAAAATCTCTGCGATGGTCCCCAAGTCAACATCAAGGAAGATCCGCGCATCACGCGCGTTGGCAAAGTGTTGCGGAAACTCCAACTCGACGAGTTCCCGCAGTTTTTCAATGTGATTCGTGGCGACATGAGTATCGTCGGACCTCGGCCGAGTCCGGACAATGAGAATCAGTATTGTCCAGCGTGGCGCGAGATCCGATTGTCAGTGCGCCCAGGAATCACGGGGCTGTGGCAGGTCAAGCGCACGCGTGAAGCGGGTAAAGATTTTCAAGAGTGGATTCGCTACGACATGGAATATGTCGAGCGAATGGGACCGCTTTTCGACGCATGGATTTGTATTCTGACCGTGTTCAATGTGCTCTTTCGCCGAACCTAAGGAGGCGCTGGCGATGAGACGAATCACGAGCCTGATGACGGTTCACAACGGCGGTGAGGAAGTAGTATGCATCTTGAGCGATGCACTGATCGCAAGTAGGGAAAGCTTATGAATCCACGGACTCGGCGCAGACTCATTCTCTCTGGAAGCATCACCGCAGCGACGCTCACACTTGCTGTTGGCGCGTGGCTCGGCCGCGGGTGGTATCGCGATTATCAGGTTGCCGAGGGTCGTCGCCTGGGTATGGAGTTCTTTGCCGCGGGTGACTTTCGCAATGCGCTTCCGCAACTTTCCATCGCGGCTCGCAACGCGAAGGACGCCGAAGTGGTGCTCGCGCTTGCGGAGTCACGGATGAGTGTGCCGCAGTCGGGTCTGCGTCATTTCAAGAATGCAGCTGGATTGTTTCGAAATGTGCTCCTGCTCGATCCGTCAAGCGTGCGCGCGAAACAAGGCGAACTTGAGTGCGCCATTGGTTTGAGCCGATTCAACGAGATTCCTGAGATCGCTGGGCGAGTCTTGGAGCTCGATCCAACGAATGTTCGAGCGCTCGAAGCAACGCTTCAAGTTCGTGCGGCGCAAGGTCGCTGGGCTGACGCGCTGACGCTCGCGCAGCGCCTGAGCGCAATCGAACCGAATGAGATTCGTTGGCGGGCGACACACTTGCACTGTCTCGCGGCCTCTGGTGGCGACAACGATGGACGACTCGAACTCGCGCGCCAGTGGCTCAAAGAATCGCCTGAATCGGTTGGTCTCGCCATCCTCGTTGCCGACACGCTCCGCGGACTGGGGCAGTTGGACGAAGCACGAGATATTTTTTCAGCACTCTCTGTGCGGGGAAGCAACGACGCGCGATTGCTCTCTGCACTGCTTGAAGGGCTTGAGGCGACGGGACTTTCTGATCAGATTGAAGCGGCGATTGCCGCATCCAGCGCCGCGCTTGCTGATCCAGTCGTGTTGACGGAAATCGAAGGCGAGCGATTGTTGCGCGCGGGACGCCTTGATGAACTCAGAGCGCTGCTCGATAAGGTTGCGCCAACGACTAGCGCGCTTAAACCAAGTCTATTTCGGCTTCGTTTTGCAGCAGAGTTTCTCGCAGGGAACAAGAGTGCGGCGAAGGATCTTGTGACCGCAGCGATGCGCACTGACCCAGTCGCGGCGGGCAGCGAGGTTGTTGACGCCGAGACCGATCCCTTCCAGGCTATCGCACAAATTGCGTTCACTGACTCGACTCGTCGCGATCGCATCAACCAGATCGAGGAGCGATTGGCGGAAGTCGACGGCGATCCTGTCGTCGCAATCATGCTCAGCGAGCTCTACACCGAGTTAGGCGAGTTTGATGCAGCATTGGCGCAAGTCTCGCGTGCGTTTGATGTGTCGCTCCATCGCAGCCAACCAGCAGGTCTGCGAGCAGTGCATTTGAGCGTGATCCTCGGCCGTATTCCTGATGCACTCTCAATCGCGCGCGACCTCGGCTTGCGCTATCAACGAGACGGCGCAGTCGCAACCGCAATTCTGAAGGCGTGGGCAAGCGCTCTTGAAGTTGGCTATGTCCCTTCGCGCGTGTATGGCGCGCTCGGGAGCGATTCTCCTGAAAGCCTTGCGGCCTACTGGGAATCACTCAATCGTCCAGCGGAATTGGCACCTCTTGTTGCTGAAGTTTTCGCTCGGCGAGGACAGCCTGAACGGGCGCAATTGATTATCGAAGAGTTGCTGAAGGGCGAGGGGACCAGCGATCAACTGCTGCAACTTCTTCCCACCTCTGAGCGCATCAATGTCGAGTTTGGCAAGACGGTGCTTGAGGCCATCGCGCCACGCCCACTGAGCGCGTTTGCTGCCGTGGAGGTTGCGAAAAACTTCCAGCGACTTGGACGCACGAGCGAAGCAATTGAAGTGCTCGACCGCAATGTGGTGCAAGCGAACGACATAGACAAGCGTCGGCTTGCGCGGTTCAAGCGCATCTTGACGGCAGAGATTGACGCGTCAGTCAGTGCGTCGTCCCCAATCACAGCGGAGTGGCTCCGCGCGGAATTGATCAGTGATCGTGGTATCGAAACCGCATCGTTCGTACTCGCACGCCCTGAAGTGTGGGTGACTGATCCTTCTGTCGTGGCCGCAAATGCGGAGCTTGTCACACTGGCAATCGACACGCTCAGGGATGCGGTTGGCCGTGAGTCGCAACGCGTCATTGTCGCAGAGGCAACCATGAATTTGGTTTTCTATGCAACTGACGCCGCGCGCATGGCGGGTTCGCTTTCCGCGCTTGCCGCCGCAGAGCGCGCCTCGCCGACATCCGTGGGTGTGCTGACCACATTCGCCCGCTATCTCGAGATCGGATCACCGCCTGATCTCGTGCGCGCCGCAGATCTCCTCTCGCGCGCAGTGCAGCTTCAACCAGGTTCGGTTGAGCTCTATCCAGACCTTGTGCGCGTGCTTCAAGACATGGGCGATTTCGCAGCCGCTGGACTTGCGATTGACGCCTATGCGCGATTGATTGGCGATGATGTCGCGAGCATTCGGCTCGCCGCATCGATGCAGGAACGCCTTGGTCGCTTCGATGAGGCGGCGATGCTGCATGCGCAACTTGTCGGACGGACGCGCGATGCGGTTGATCAAATCGCGCTGCTGCGCGCCAAGATGCGAGCAGGCGAAGTGATCGATGTTGAAGCCCAATTGCGCACGCTGTCGAGCACAGGTGGTAACGCGATGGTCGTTCGTGAACTCGCACAGTTTCTTGCGCGTGATGGTCGGCTCGCTGATGCTCGTCGCCTACTTGACAATGCGCCTGAGGGCGTGAAAATAGACGCGATTCGCGCAGAGATTGAAGCAATCTACGGTGACCTCACGATCGCCCTACGGAGCGCGCGCGCCGCTGCGAAGTCGGAGAGGACAGTTGCTGCTGACTTATTCCTTGCGAACATCTTGCTCAAGATGGGAGAAACCGAGGAAGCGCGCACCCTGCTCGTCGCGACGATTGAGAAGTCTCCCGATGATCCGAGTTCACTGCCTCTTGCGGCGATGATGCTCGCGGGCGATACGACGGAGGGGGGCCGTAAGGCATTGCGTAGGGCACTCGAGGCTGCACGAAGCACCCGCGCGGATCTCGTGGCAGCGGTGGAGTTGCTCGACGCGTCTTCAGCTGCGGACGGTTCGATTCTGCCCGATGTGCAGGATCTTCGATTGGCGCGCGACCTGACGCTGCAGCATTCCGCATCGCCGCTCAGTTGGCGGTTGGCTTCGCAATTACACGCAGCCGCGGGAGAGTATGACGAAGCTGCGCGAATTGCTTTAATGGCGCGCTCGCGATTACCCAATGGTGAATCAATGGCCGCGCTTGCGAGTGACATGTGCGTGCAGGCGGGTAGGTTAGAGGATGCAGCGGCGGGAGTCGGTCCTTGGCGGCGCATGGTTGGCGCCGATGTGCTGGCGGCAGATGTTGCGAGCGCACGGGTTGATCTGCTGCAGCGTTCGCCGAGCCGAGCGCTGACGACATTGATGCCGCATGTGCGGGAAATTCTGGCGCAGCCATCTTCCCATGAAGCGCTCGCGGTCCTCGTTTCGAGCGCGGTGCTCGCAGGCAAGTCTGACTCGCTCGCGAGCACACTTGCAACCATCTCGCCAACTCGTCGCTCGATGGCGATTGGTTCATGGTTGCAAGCAGCGCAAGCGCTTGATCCGAAGGCGGCGGGAGCAGCCATTGCTCAGGCTGCGTTGTTTCGAAACGCAGCGGATCCAGTGGAGTCGAATGCGGACTTGTCCTCATGCATTGCGTTGTGGACCGAGTTGTGCCGCGAAGGTGACGCGCCGAGTTGCGCGCAGGCAACGGCTAGTTTGGCGATATTGGGTGAGGGTGGCATTCCAAAGGCACTTTTGATGGCGGATCTCACCGCAGCCCGCGGGGAAACTAGCGAAGCGCGGAAGTTGTACGAGGCGCTGTTTCTGTCAATGACCGGCAGTGCAGAAATGGATCTCACCGCACTTGCAAGTGCTATTCGTGCCGATGACTCACGCCGACTGCAGTACCAATCGCAATCACTCGCGCTCGCTGCGCTCAACAACCTTGCTGAGATGTTGCTGAAGCATGGACTCGATGCGAAGGAAGCACTCGCGTTGGCGCGCTGCGTCGATGCGGTGCTCCCAGACTCAGGCGAGGTCACTGACACGCTTGTTCGAGCACTCCGAGTCAATGGCGACTTCAAGGAAGCCCGCGTACGAGCGGAGGCAAACCCTAACCTACTCCTTGGTGCGCTCGGTCTCGCAGAAGTTGAACTCGCAGAGCAGCGCACATCCGCTGCGAGCGCAGCAATCACGCAAGCCGAACTGTTGATGATGCGCGTGACTCTTCCACCTCGGACTCTCGTGCAGCGCATCGCGACTTTGCGCTCGGCGTTACGATCCGCCAATGACGACATTAAAGATGGTAGTGATGACCCCGTGGGCACCACTGCTCCTTCTCCACCAGAGGTCAAATGATGAGTGAGCGTCGAGGAATAATTTTGGCAGGCGGTAGTGGGACGCGGTTGCATCCGATCACCAAAGGTCCGAGCAAACAGCTCCTTCCTGTCTACGACAAGCCGATGATTTACTACCCACTCAGCACGCTGCTGCTGGCGGGTATCCGCGAGGTGTTGATCATCACGACTCCTCACGATGCACCGATGTTTCATTCGTTGCTCGGCGACGGGAAAGCGTGGGGCATCGATCTGCGCTTTGCGGTGCAGCCGAAACCAGAAGGTCTCGCACAGGCGTTCATCATCGGTGAGGAGTTCGTGCGCGATCGACCAAGCGCGCTCGTGCTCGGCGACAACATCTTTTATGGCGCAGATCTCCAGCGACGATTGCGCGAGATTTCGCAGCAGCAGTCTGGCGCAACGGTCTTTGCCTATCGCGTGGCGAATCCTGAGGTCTATGGAGTCGTTGAGTTCGACGCGAATCAGCGGGCGAAATCCATCGAAGAGAAACCCACGCAACCGAAGTCAAACTACGCCGTCACGGGTTTGTATTTCTACGACCGCGATGTTGTCGAGATCGCGCGCAATGTGAAGCCTTCGCATCGTGGTGAACTTGAGATTACCTCGGTGAATCAGGCGTATCTTGAGCGCGGTGATCTCGATGTTGAGCTGCTCGGTCGCGGAAGCGCGTGGTTGGACACGGGAACCTTTGACACGCTGCTGCAGGCTGCGCAGTTTGTGCAAACGCTCGAAGCGCGGCAGGGGCTTCGCGTCGCGTGTCCTGAGGAGATCTGTTGGCGCAATGGTTGGATCGATGATGCGCAACTCGAACGACTCGGCGATGAAATGGGCAAGAGCCAGTATGGTCAGTATCTGTTGCAAATCCTTCGTCAGCGCGATTGAGCGCAGTCTTCGTCTCGAGTCTCTGCGCGATGCACGCGATCCCTACTGAACTTCCCGATGTCATCGAACTTGTCCCGAAGGTCTTCGGCGATGAGCGCGGTTTTTTTCTTGAGACATGGAACGATGAAGTTTTTCGAAGCGTCGGAATCCGCGAGACCTTTGTGCAAGACAACTGGAGTCGCTCGCGCCGCGGAATTCTGCGTGGCTTGCACTATCAGATTCAATCGCCGCAAGGCAAGCTCGTGCGAGTGACGCGTGGCAGTGTGTTTGATGTCGCAGTTGATCTGCGCCGTAGCAGTCCAACATTTGGCCGCCACGCCGCGCGAGTCCTGAGCGAAGACAACAAGCATGCTCTGTGGATTCCACCAGGATTTGCCCACGGATTTCTGGTGTTGAGCGATGAAGCGGACTTCGTCTACAAGTGCACACAGTTGTATGCGCCGCAGTTCGATCGAACGCTCGCGTGGAATGACACAGAGGTCGCGATCCAATGGCCGCTTGAACTCGTTGGTGGAGCGCAAGCCCTGCAATTGTCGGAGAAGGATCGCACGCGCGCTGCGTCGTTTGCAGACGCGGAGACTTTCGCGTGATGGTGGCGCTAGTGACTGGAGCGGGTGGGCAACTCGCGACGGAACTTATGAAGTGCGCGCCAGTAGATGTGGTGACGCATGCGCTGAGCGTTGACGAACTCGACATCACCAACGCCGAGCAGGTTGATGCCACCTTCACACGATTGCGGCCAGCATTCGTGTTCAACGCCGCGGCATACACGGCCGTCGACGCCGCGCAAGAGCATGAGTTCGAGGCAGATCGGCTCAATCACCGCGCTGTTGCGTTGTTGGCACATGCGTGCACGCAGGCGCGTGCAAAGTTGATTCATGTGTCGACTGATTATGTG
>QWPU01000165.1 GCA_003671065.1 Planctomycetota bacterium
AAGGTCGGCATCCGTTCAGTGAACACTTCCCAGAGCGGCGTCGCCAGACTTGCTTGATCGGAAGTGACTTCCGCGCAGCCAATCGTCTCATCGCCAAAGGTGACGAGCCCGATGAGCGAGCCTGAGCCATCTGCGACGTAACGCTCAACGCCAGTGCGACGGTCGCGATGGAACCTTGAACCGCCGAAGTTGAACTTGAACGCTGCGATCGCGTTTGGGTCTGTGCCAACAACTGCAGCGCGAATGAACCACTCAATCCGCTGCGTGCTGCCGTCAGCGAGGCGAACTTCAACGAGCACATCGCTACCAGTCGGTGCAATGCCGACATAGGTCGTAGTGCCGTCGGCGTGATGCTCTTCTCGCCATCGTCCAGGCGTGCCCGCTTCGAAGCCTGCGAGGAGAAGCGCAGCATGCACATCACTCGCGTTACCTTCGAAGGCGAAGAGCGACTCATGTTCGCGCGTGCCATGTTGACAGACGAGTTGTTCGAGGAAGCCGACATCAAGCACACTGATGGCGGTGAACTCGACACGATGTGCAACGCGATCGATTCTAATGAGCGGCGTGAAGTCGGTGAAGTTGCTCGTGTCACTTGCAAGTGGTTGCGTTGGCGCAGGCTCGAGTGTTGGTGGGGTGACCAAAACTGCCGTCGGCGTTGAAGTCGCATGCGGCGCGCAACTCGCGAGCATCAGCAGTAACCCAAGCACCGAAAACTCATTTGAAACCACTGCAATTCGAGCACTTCGCATCATGACGCCACGCCTCGAAGTCGTCGCCCGCCGCAGAGCGCGATTCCAATCGCATCCGCAACATCACTCGGCTCTGGCATCGTGGTGAGACCACATTGCACCATCGCGGCCGCTTGCATTTGCGGTTTCGTCGCGCGGCCATTTCCCGTAAGCGCCTTCTTCACTTCCGCAGGCGGCAGTTCAGCCACCGTGATGCCGCGCAACTCAGCCGCAAGCAGCACGACTCCGCGAGCATGCGCCATTTGAATTGCGGTGCGCGCGTGATCAGCATGACTAAACACCGCTTCAAGCGCCATGTGCGTGGGCGAGTGCTCTTGCAGAAGCGCAGTCACATCATCAAAGAGTTGGCGAACGCGCGCCGCGAGCGGGGCAGTCGCGCTCAAACGCAGCACTCCCGCGTCAATGAGCGTGCTGTCGCCGCGCGCGTTGAAGTCGATGACGGCGTATCCAGCGATGCGCGTGCCTGGATCAATCCCGAGCACGCGAGCGTGTTCGGTCACACTGATCCACTCGCCGCTGCAACGCGTCGTCTTCATGCGCGCGCACTCGTTGCCGCATCGCGTCGATGGCGACCACCACCATCGCGATCAAGTTCCAAATCACCGTCCGCCAAACGCACCACGCGTTCGCACCGCGCCGCCACACGATCATCATGCGTGACAACGATCAGCGTGAGCCCTTGCGCATGAAGTGCTTCGAAAGTCTCAAGAATCTGCGTGCCTGTCGCGCTGTCGAGATTTCCTGTCGGCTCATCCGCCATCAATATCGCTGGGTTACCCACAAGCGCGCGCGCAATCGCAGCGCGTTGTTGCTGGCCACCTGAGAGTTCATGCGGACGGTGACTCATGCGATTAGCAAGGCCAACGAGACGCAGACTTTCCGCCGCACGCTCGCGTCGCTGGGGCGCCGAAACACCTTGATAGAGCAGGGGAATCTCCACATTTTCCGCAATTGACAACTCGCTGATGAGATTGAACGCTTGAAACACGAAGCCGATCTTCTGACCTCGCACGCGCGAGAGCGCATCATCATCGAGGCTCTCCACCGCAATGCCATCGAGTTCGTATCGACCCGCGGTTGGTCGATCAAGACAACCCAGCAGATTCATCAGCGTGCTCTTCCCGCTGCCGCTTGCGCCCATGATTGCGATGTATTCACCGCGCGGAATGATGAGATCAAGCCCTCGCAGCGCTTCGACAAGCACCGATCCATCGGGTTTGAAATATGTTTTACTCAGGCGCTCGAGACGCACGGCGTTCGCGCACGCGTTGCTCGTGGAAGGCTGCATTGATGGAGACGGCTGCATCGAACTGAGATAGTAAGTACTTGCGGGTGGATCGGCTACCTTGCAAGCGTGAAGGATCATGTGCTTCAACTCAAGGAATCGTTCGAGCGTCAATGCGCTGAGGGTCCGCTCGTCATTCTCTCGCGCAGAATGCTGAGTGATCAACTCACGCCTGTGCTTGCCTATCGGCGCTTGGTGCTGCCCGATGAACGCACCGCGCCGAGTTTCTTGTTTGAAAGCGTGGAGAATGGCGCGAATGTCGGACGCCACTCGATTCTCGCGGCGCGTCCTGCGCTGGAATTGACGGCGCGCGCGCAGCAGACAGTCATCACTGATCATCGCCGTCACACCAAGAAGGTCGCGTCGTCAGCTGATCCGCTTGCGATGTTGCGCGAACTCGCGAAGCCCTTTCAGCCTGCATCGGCGAAGGCGCTTGCCTCGTTGCGCTTGCCCGCGGCATTTACCGGTGGGTTTGTCGGCTTCGCATCGTTTGACAGCGTGCGCTATTTGGAGCCGACGAAACTTCCGTTTTCACGCGCGCCACATGATGATCGTTCACTGCCCGATCTTCACTTTGGGTTGTATCGCGATGTGGTGGTCTTCGATCATGTCGCCAAGATCATGCACGCGATTGTCAGTGCGCGCGTTGACGAGTTTCCATCGAAGGAACGCGCGTTTGCATCGCTCATTGAGCGCCTCGATGCGCTTGAGAGCGCGCTTGCCGCCGATGGTCCGCAGCTTTCGCATGGTGCGATTGATCTTGATCTTGCGCGCAGTCCGGTGACGCCAGCGTCCAACATGACGAAGGCGCAGTTTGAAGCGCATGTGCGCACCGCGCAGGAGTACATCAAGGCTGGTGACGCGTTTCAAATTGTGCTTTCGCAGCGCCTTGAGCGCACGACGGCGATTGATCCGTTCGATCTCTATCGCGCGTTGCGCGTCGTTAATCCGAGCCCGTATCAAATCTATCTCCAAGGTGAAGACACGATTCTTGTTGCGTCAAGTCCTGAGATCTTGTGTCGCGTGCATGATGGCGTGGTGACGAACCGTCCGCTCGCAGGAACGCGTCCGCGCGGAGGGACGCCGCTGGAAGACGAGCGTCTCGAACAAGAACTTCTCGCCGATGCGAAGGAGCGAGCAGAGCATGTGATGTTGGTGGATCTTGGTCGCAACGACATCGGACGCGTCTGCGAAACTGGATCGATCACGATCGAGCGTTGCATGGAAGTCGAGCGTTACAGTCATGTCATGCACATCTCTTCAACAGTGACTGGCAAGTTGCGCGCGGAGTGCGATGCCTTTGATGCGCTGCGCGCGACGCTTCCAGTTGGCACAGTGAGTGGAGCGCCGAAGGTGCGCGCGATTGAAATCATCGATGAGCTCGAGCCAAGACGAAGAGGCCCATATTCAGGCGGAATTGGTGCGATTTCGTACGCAGGCGACATGGACATCGCGCTGGCGTTGCGCACGATGGTGATTCCAGTTCCTGCCACGGCGACCGCGCGATGGACCGTGCATTTGCAAGCTGGCGCTGGTGTCGTGCTTGACAGCGATCCGTCCGCGGAGTGGCAAGAGACCATCAACAAAGCGTCTGCACTCGGGCGCGCGATTGATCTTGCGGAACACGCGTTCGGCGCGTAAGAGTTACGCAAGCGGAATCGGCGTGTCGTCGTGGGGTGGCGTCGCGGCAATGACTCGCGCGCCTACTTGATCGATCATCTTTCTCGCGATCGGTTCACCAGTCGCTTCACGAAGCACGCCCGACAAGAACATGCGTTCCGCAAGGAGCACCGCGTGACCTCGCGCGAAGATCGCGCAGCAGGCGAATCCAATCGAGACTCCGACCAATGCGATCAAGCCCACGATGCTGCAAGCCTTCGCAAGCACAGGCATCGAAATGCTCGCGGTTGTTCCGTAGGCAATGAGTCCTGCTGCGATCAGCGCGATACTGAAGCACGCTCGAATTCCTCGCAAGGCAATCGTGATGTTGGCGACAGGCAGGAGCGCAGGAGACACGCACAGTTCAGACAGTTTTTTCCCCAGGCGCAGCTGCGCGCCGATCCCCGCCGCGGACACACACCACCAACCGAGAATGAGCGAGTAGTAGATTGGCGTGATGGTTCGATCTGTCAGACCAAAAGTCGCGACGAAGGCGTACACGGCGATGAGCCCGACAAAGCAGAGTTCGACGATTTGCACGCGCTTGAGGTGCGCCAGTTCAGCCGCGATCGGTCGGCGTATCTCGTCAGGAAGCCGCCCGAAGGCGCGAATCGCAAACAGCCGAAACGCGGGCGCGAAGCCGAAACAGATCGAAAATCCAACGCCAAATGGCAACAGGCACGGCAGGGGTGAGAGCAGCGCGACGGGAACGAGGCACAGAAAGCCAAGTGTGTGCCACGCCCGCGAGAGACTGTCGCGAAGGTCGAATCGTTCGAGTTCGCCTGCGGTGCCGAACTTCGGCCGAGGCGTGCTTCGCGCAACCACCGCACCACATTCTGGGCACAGCGCACCTTGACGATTGCCGCGCAAGTCATAGCCACATTGACCGCAAGGACTTGGAGTGTCGATCAGGTCGTCGACGGGACTCAGCCCGGGGGCCCTCTCAACGCGCACCGTGGCTGGCGCAAGTTCAACAGGAAGACTGTTCGGGTCAACTGTCTGAGTCTGCTCGGCCAGGTTGATCGGAATTGATGACTCCAACGATTGCAAGATCGCGGGTCGCACAGGCGTTGGTCTTGGAGCATCCGAATCCATGACTCAAAAGCAGATCTTCATACGCCGATGGTGAACCTTCGACCGATAGAAACGGTACACGAATGACTCCGAACGCGCCATGTTTCTGAGAGACTCTGAAGAGACGTCTGCAAGAGACCGACGAGAGTAAGGAGAGACACGCGATATTTGTGGATTCATCCGAGTGAAATCGTGAAGCAGCGAGCATGATGTGAAGTTAAGTGTGCTCGCAAACCTGCAGTTGAAGACTGCAGTTCAAGCCAGAAGTACCAGACCGAGACCCCCTTTCGTCAGTGGAGTATTCATGTCGTTCCTGCCACCAATTTTCGTGAAGTCCCGCTCCCTTGAGCAACTTCGTCGCCCCATCCACCACGATGGCCGTCGCGACGCCGACTCCATTTCTCTCGGGACTCGATACTCGCAGCGATGTGAGTCGTTGGTCCGATTCGATCTGGAACGCTGCGAAGAGCGGTGATTTTGCTGCTGTTGAAGCGGGGCTCAAGGAAGTTCCTGAGTCACAAGCCCACGCTGAATCAAAGCGCCTGCGCGACTCGATCGCGGCTCGCGCAGAGCACCTCAATGAGGACACTGTGGTGCGTGAAGCGGGTCGCGCCGAAGCACTTGCCGAACTCAAGACAGCCTTTGACAAGGATGAAGTCACCAAAGCGCTCACCGCAGCCGTGAAGTTGCAGACGCTCTCCGACGATTGGACCGCTGCGCTAGCACTTCCTGAAATTGCTGCGCTCATCACGCGAGCAGAAGCGTTCGAAACAGTCGCGCAAGATGCGGGTGATTGGCTGGTCGCGCAAGAAATTCTCATTCGCCTTCGCACGCTCTATGAAGAGAGCGGCAACGCAGTGGCACTGCGCGGTTACGACGAGAAGCTCGATGAAGTGAACAAGCGAATCGGTCTGCTCGCGCAATACGCGCCGCACGAATTCTGGGCGTTGCGCGAAGCCTACGCCAAGCGCTTCGATCCAACGAAACCGTTTCCTGCGTTCAACGAAGCGTTCGCGGGTGATTGGAAAGAATCGCTCGATGGCATCTCCCGTGGCATGCTCACCGCGGCCCTCACTATCGCTGCCAACAAGCATGTAAGTTGCGGAGGATGGGAGCCACTCGTGAGTGGTGGTCTCGACGCCGTGCGCGTGCTCGCCACGACTCCAACGCTCAAAGAAAATTTCGCTGGATTGGTTGACGCGGAGAAAACCGCTGCATTCGTCGAAGCAATTGAGAAGTCACGCGCGTTGTTGGCGTCGATGGATCGCGCTGCAGTAGGCAAGCCGCAATACCTGGCAGCCCTGCGCGATGTGCTCGCCGCCAACGCCGTTGGGCCGCAGTTTCCTGACACCGCGATCTATCGTGAGTTCGGTGACGGTGCGCTCGAAGAACTTTCGCAACGCTTCGAAGACGACTACACGCAAATCATTTGGCCTGACCAAGTGCGTCGCTTCCAACAGATGATCAAGGGCGATTTCGTTGGTGTTGGCATCAACATTCGTCACGACGATCGCCGCGATATTCAAGTGTTGAATCCGCTCGAAGGCAGCCCTGCCTCACGCAGTGGCGTGAAGAGCGATGACCGCATCATCGCCGTCGATGGAAAGTCAACTGTTGGTTGGACGCTCAACAAAGCCGTCGATTCAATCACAGGTCCAGCTGGTAAACCCGTCGTGCTTTCGGTGCGCCGTGAAGGTGTCGAAAGCCCAATCGATCTCGAACTCATTCGCGAGCAAATCAAGATTCGTTCCGTGAATGGTTGGTGGAAGAAGGCGCTCGATGAGCGCGGCGCGCCAGTGTGGGATTGGTACATCGCGCCCGAGGCGGGCATCGGGTATCTGCGACTCACGAGTTTCAACGATGACAGTTTCGATGACTTCATGATCGCTGTGCGTCAGATGCGCAAGGAGCGCACGCTGAACGGTCTTATCCTCGATTTGCGCCATAATCCAGGCGGTTTGCTCACTTCGGCGGTGCAGTTCTCGAATGTGTTTATTGAAAACGGCAAGATCGTTGCTGGACAAGATCGCGAGCATCGTCAAGTGTGGGAAATGATGGCGGAACCGCAGCGCGCGTTCCTGAAGGATCTTCCGCTTGTGGTGTTGGTGAATCAAGGATCAGCGAGCGCGAGCGAGATTGTCTCGGGCGCGCTCAAGGCGCACGATCGAGCGGTGGTGATCGGTGAACGCAGCTTCGGCAAGGGTTCAGTGCAATCGGTCGAAGATTGCAGCGATCAGCGTGCAGGTGCGCAGATCAAACTCACAACAAATTATTACTTGCTTCCTCCTGGTCCTGGCGAAACTG
>QWPU01000166.1 GCA_003671065.1 Planctomycetota bacterium
CGCGACGTTCGAGCGCGATGTCGAGCCTGGCGAAACGATCAGATACGACGCGACGCTCGAGCGCATGGACGACATGGGCGCGAGCACGATCGGCATCGTCGATCGCTTCTCATTCGTCGACAACGCGTGGGCGCCTGTCGGTCGCATCGAACTGATGTTCAGCCATTTGGATCAGAACCGCGCGGGAACTGAGTTCCCCGAAGAAAACTTCGTCTTCGGCGAAAACTTCCGCACGCTGCTAGAAGGCGCGGGGTTGCGCAAGGCGGGGGTGAAGGCTGGGGTGAAGGCGGGGGTGAAGGCTGAAGTGAAGCCCGTCGCAGCGCAGCCATCGCACTGATCTCAGCCTTTCAAACAAGCCAAAAACACACAACCCCGCATGAAGCGGGGTTGTGTTTGTGAGCATCACGGGACGGGGTGCTCCTCAGCACACTCCGTCTCGAACAGAGTCAGTGGGAGCCCCGATCGGGGAGGCAATCCGATGCGGGGCCGATCCAAGGTCGCCTCCAAAAGGCCGAAGCCTTCAAGAGCCGAATTTCGTTGCCAGCGCGGAGTCCCTTACGCGGCAGGCAACACCAACACTATTGATTTCAGCAGCGTGAACGCAAGCGCATGTGCGTCGCATCGTGCAAGATCTGCGCGGGAAGGGTGGGTCTGGATGAGTTGTGCGGCTCGCAGCATCGGGCGTGTGCCGTAGGATGCGCGCTTGTCGAAACATCTCGCCATTTACACCGGTTCATTCGATCCGATCACCCTTGGGCACCTCGATGTGCTGGCGCGCAGCCGTGGGATGTTCGATGAAGTCGTGTTGGCGATTGGTCGCAATCCCAACAAAGAAGCGCTGTTTAGCGCCGACGAACGCAGCGCGCTTGCGAGTGCGCTCGTCACGGAAATGCTCGAGAAGAATCCGCAGGGCGCGCGGATTCGCGTGGACCAGTATGTGGGATTGACCGTGGATTACGCGCGCAGCGTCGGCGCCTGCGCGATCGTGCGCGGCATTCGCAACATCACTGATCTCGCGGGCGAGTGCCAACTCGCGATCACCAATCGCCAAGTCGCGGGCATCGAAACGGTATTCATTGTGACGGGCGAAAACTTCGCCTACACCAGTTCGAGCCTGATCAAACAGATCGCCGCGCTCGGTGGATCACTCGATCGCCTCACGACACTTGTGCCTCCCATCGTGATCGAAGCGTTGCGCGTCAAGCGCATGGATCGCACCAATCCGCTCGGTCGGCTAGCGGTCGATGGCTTGATAGAGTAAGAACGATCTAATCATGTCCGCTAGTTTCCGCGTCATTTCCATCGGTACGCTCGCCTCGAATCCTCACTGGGGTGAACGAGGTGCGGTGCGTCCGCCGCACGCGACCACCACGCTGATCACCTCGGGCAAAGCCAAGATCCTCGTCGATCCATCGCTTCCCGCACAAGTGCTGATTCAGCGGCTTGTCGAGCGCTCGGGCATCAGTCCTGATGAAATCACGCATGTCTTTCTCACATGCCTGAATCCGATTCACCGCCGCGGTCTTCTCGCTTTCGAGCGGGCGCAGTGGTTGGTGAGTGAGCGCGAGCGTGAAGCGATCGGCGGGCAGCTTGTCGCTTCGATCAAAGAAGCGCACAGCGCGGGCGATGCGGATCTCGTCAAGACGCTCGCACAAGAAGTCGCCATCATCGAGCGCACCATCGCGGCTCCCGACAAACTCGAAGTCGGCGTCGACCTGTTTCCGCTCGGTGGCGTGACGCCAGGACTCACGGGGCTTCTTCTCCCAAGCGCGGGCGCGACCACGCTGCTTGCGGGCGATTCAGTCGCCACGCTTGAGCACCTCGCGGCAGGGCAAGTCATTACGCCGTGTTACGACCTCGAGGGCGCCCGCGAGAGCTTCACTGAGGCGATCGAGATTGCCGATTGGATCATTTGCGGACGCGACAACATCGTGCCTAATCTGTCGCGACGGTTCTAAGACTTAGAAGTTGGCGCTATTGCCGCTGATCATGCGCTCTATCATGCGTGCCCATGCAACCCGCTCGACCCGCGAGTCCTTCCGTCACGAAGCCCACTAACGCCGCAAGTTTTGTGGAGTCTGAGGCAAAGTCTGCGCCAAATACTGCACCAAATACTGCGGCATGGCCTGGACCTAATCCCACCATCGCGCCCGTCACCATTCGCTCGCTGCAGCGGGCGATGCGCGAGCGCAAAATTTTCGCGGCGCTTACCTGTTACGACGCGACATCCGCGCGTTGGCTTGAGCGCGCGGGTGTGCCCGTGTTGCTCGTCGGTGATACTGCGGCTGAAGTAATTCTTGGGTTTCCGAACACGCTGCACGCGCCGCTTGAGTTCATGTTGATGTTGACGGCGGCGGTCAAGCGCGGTGCGCCGCGGACGCTGGTGATGGCAGACATGCCGTTCATGAGTTACCAAGCAGACGCGGCGGAAGGGATTCGCAATGCGGGTCGCTTCATGACTGAAGGATGCGCCGATTGCGTGAAGCTTGAAGTTGACGCGTCGTTTGCGCCGTTAGTCGCGGGGATGAGTCGCGCGGGGATTCCGGTCGTCGCGCATATTGGTTCGCGGCCGCAGCATGCAAAGCAAGTCGGAGGATATGTTTCAGCAGGCAAGACTTCGGAGGCTGCGATGCAAATTCTTGCGGATGCGGACGCAATGATCGCAGCGGGGGCGTCGATGCTATTGGTAGAGGCGACACCTGCCGAAGTCACCGAAGAGATCGTTCGCCGCTCGAATATCCCTGTGATCGGCTGCGGTGCGGGGCCAGTGTGCCACGGACAAATTGTTGTCACGCACGATTTGCTCGGACTGACCGATCGTCAACCGCCATTTGCGCTGCCGATTGTGTCGCTCGGAAAGCAGCTCACTGAGATGGCCGATACCTGGAAGGCACGAGTCGCTGCGGGCGTGCTTGGCGAACATCCGTATGCACTGAGTGACGAGCAACGCGCAGAGTTTTTCAGCCGGATCGGTCGAGTTTGAGCATCGCGATCATCACGATCAACTAGAGCCACCCACTATGCGAAATTTCCCTTATGCAGGTCCTGGATTCGTTGTGCTCGCTGCGGCTGCGGCGGCCCTGCTCGCTGCGCCCTTTGCAATTCGGCGCGCCAACGACGCGCAAGCCGACTCCAACATTCTTCGCGCGAAGCATGTGCTTGAAGGCGATGGCCTAGCGGTGCGCGAGGTCATTGATGAGGTGCCGCTGCTCGAGCAAATCAATCGTGCCAATCGCGCTATCGCGAAACTCGTTGAGCCAAGTGTCGTGCATGTAAGCACGATGATGACGCAGGAGCGGCGCAACTTCTCCGCGCCCTATGCCGCGAGTGGCTCAGGTTGGGTGTGGGATCTCGACGGTCACATTGTCACCAATGCGCATGTCGTTGAAGGCAGCGACCGCTTGCAAGTGCAACTCTACGATGGCGAATTGCGAGAAGCGGAGTTGGTTGGCATCGATCTGCGCAGTGATATCGCTGTGATCAAGATTTCCTCGGGCGGACTTCATGCGTCGATTCGCGGTGATTCCTCCAGCATTGAGCAAGGCGACATGGTCTACGCGTTCGGTTCGCCGTTTGACTTTCGCTTCTCGATGTCAAGCGGCATCGTGTCGGGTCTTGGTCGCAGCGCGGGCCTTGTCGACATCGACTACGAGAACTTCATTCAAACGGATGCGGCAATCAATCCTGGAAACTCAGGCGGACCACTCACTGATGTTCGCGGTCGCGTGATTGGCATGAACACGGCAATCGCCACAGGTCGCGGCAACGGTGTTGGCCAAGGTCAGTTCGCAGGTATTGGTCTGGCGATCCCGATGTCGATGATCGAGTCGACCGTCACGCAACTCATCGAGAACGGCGAAGTGCGCAAGGGATACCTCGGCGTGCAGATGGCGTCGCTCGAAGTCCTTCGGCAGAGGCCGCAGCAAGGCGTGTTTGCAGTGGTGGCGAATGATTTCAAAGGCGAAGGTGTGGTGGTCAGTCGCGTCACCGATGCAAGTCCTGCGTTGCGCGCGGGATTCCAAAACGGCGATGTCATCACGAGTGCGAATGGTCAAAAAGTCGCGACCAACAAAGCGGTTTCCGCGATCATCAGCTCCACGCTTCCCGGCGGCGATGTGAAGTTTGAAATCTGGCGAGCCAACACCGATGGTGGTGGTGGTGTCAAACTCGAGCTCACCGCACAAGTTGGCGAACTCGAAGCAGACACCAATGTCGCGCCACAACTGCTCGCCGCGTTTACGCAAGTGGGATTGCAGACTTACGAGACCGCTACCGCGGAGCGCGCCGCGAAATCGAGCGTGCCGTTTCGTCGCGGCGTCATCTTGATTGAGATAAATGATGAGTCTGAACTTGCCAATTCGATTCCTGAAGGCAGCACGATCACCGCAGTGTTTGAGCAACCCATCGGAAGCGTCGATGAGTTGTACACGCGCACCCTTCGAGGGCTTGCACCCGCGATCAATCGAGGCATGGCGCAACGAAATCGCCTTGAAATCCCGCTCACAGTGACGACGCCAGATGGGCGCGTGTTGCAAGTCATCGTGCCGATTGGCTGAGCGAGTTCGCGCGAGCCTCATCTTCTGAATTTCATGGCCTGACCTTGGGGCCTCACCTTGGGGCGTTACACTTTTTGCGTGACGTTTCTCCGAGTTGAACAGCCTCTGCGACGACATCTCGCTCACTGCATGCTGCTCGCCGCGGTGTGCGTCAGCGCGCAGTTGCTCGGCGCGGCGTTTGGTTCAGCGATAGGTGGATCGAATATCTTCGCACTCCCCCTAGGGATCGGCCTCGGATGGATGTGCGCGCGTGGAGAGCGGATGTGGCCTGGCCTCCTAGTCGGCAGTTTCGTGGGCGAGTTGGTCGCGCAGGCGACCGACCCTTCGATCGCGGACTCCAATTGGTCTGGCATCGCGCTTGCTGCGATGAGCCTAAGCGTCAGTGGTGTGCTCGCGGCGCTCGCGTCAGTCATGTTGGCGCGTCGACTCCTCACATGGCCGCTCACGCTGCTGCGACCGCGTGAGATCGTGCTCTTCGTAGTGCTCGTGATTCCCAGCGGCGCCCTGCTCGCGACAGTGTTGGACGCTGCGGGGCAGCAGTGGATTGCTGCGTCCACCTCGAATTGGTATTGGGAAGATCGCGTGTCGGAGTGCATGAGCATGGTGCTCGGCTCGCTGGTGTGCGTGCCCATGGTGCTGGTGTGCTTTGGTCAACCGCGTGAAGTATGGCGGCGCCGTCGGATGATGGCTCTCGTGCTTCCAGTGCTCGCGCTGGGTGTGATGTGGGGCGCGGTGGAGGTGAGCAATCGGCTTGGAAAGGTTGAAGCCGCTGAGTTTCGCGCAAAGGCAGTCAAGATTCTCGCGGGACTTGAGCTTGATTTCGCGGGGCACCTGCTCCTTGCGGAGGAACTCACAGCGTTTTTCGCCTCCTCAACACTTGTTGAGCGTGATGAATTCGAAAGTTTCTCGCGTCCGCTGCTGGTGCGCATCCCGAGCGTACAAGCCGTGTCATGGGAGCCGTGCATCGAAGGTTCCGCGCGCGTGAGCTTTGAAGATGCCGCGGTCGCGGAAGGCATCGCGGGATTTCGCTTCACCGAACTCTCAGCCACCAAGCAGCGCATGGCGGTGACGATGCGCGCGGATTACTTTCCTGTGTGGTTCATTGTTCCGCTCCTCGGAAATCAGTCGGCGATCGGCTACGACCTCGGCTCGGAGCCAACGCGGCGCGCGGCGATTGATGCTGCGCGCGCCACAGGCAAACTCACGGCAACCGCGCCGATTCGTCTTGTCCAAGCCAACAACAATCTTGGAGTCCTGCTGTTCGCGCCGATTTTTTCGAAGGAGACGAAAGCCTTTGCGGGCTGCGTGAGTGTGGTCACAAATGCAACGGCCGTGGGCGGGCGTACGAACGAGTTGTTCGCTGCACAGCAGATGCACTTCACGATCATTGACCAAGAGGCGCCCAGCGCTGATGCGTTGCTGTTCACCTCCAGCGCTGCTGTCGTCGCGCCGGCGGATCGTGCACGCCATCTGCGCTTGACCCACGACATCGAATTCGGAGGGCGTCGATGGCGCGCAGACGTATCGACGACGGACGCGTATGCCGCGACGACGCAGCCGTGGATGTTCTTTGTGCGCCACGCGCTCTTTGCCGTGTTACTTGCATGTGTCGTGGCAACTCACTTGTTCACATCAGGTCGCGAGATGCTTGTTGAAGCCGTGGTGAATGAGCGCAGCACAATGTTGCGTGAGAGCGCACAACGGTTTCGTCAACTTGTTGATGCGGCGCCCACGGCACTCATTGCCGTCAGTCAATCAGGGGTCATTGTGATGGCGAACGCGCGCACGCTGTCGCTGCTCGGCTACACGCTTGATCAACTCCTTGGCCAATCGCCCGACATGTTGCTCGCGCCGAGCGAGGGCGCGCCAGCAGCTTCGTCAATCAGTCTGCTCGATCTGCGCGAGTACAACGACTCGCGCAGTCGAGAGGTGGTGTGTCACAGTGCGATGGGTGCGCGCGTGTGGCTTGAAGTACGGCATTCGAGTGTCGTGAGTGACGAGCATCATCTCCTTGTTCTTGCGTTGCTCGAAGTGAGCCGCAGCGCTTCTGTCGAAGCCACTTCGGGACACCTTCAATCGTGAGTCACGCGCACACATCCATCCCGTCGTCCTCACGCGCCGCGGAGAGCCTGCTTCTTGCATTGGTGATCGTCGCAGTGCAACTCATTGGAAGCGCGCTGTTTGTTCCGCTGATGGGCGAGAGTTTCTTCCATCCGCATGCAGGCATTGCTGTTGGTTGGCTGCTTGCGCGAGGACCGCGCGCGTGGCCAGGCGTGCTGCTTGGTGCGGCACTCGGTGACGCGATCATCTTGTTTACGAATACGCCTGAGGCGACGAACGATCTCGCGATCTTTGGTTTGACCGCAGCGTCGCAAGGTGCTGCGGATCTTCTTGTCGCCCTTAGCGCGTATGGCTTGGCTCGTTGGTTGCTGCATTGGCCCATCGAGCTCGTTCGTCCTCGCGAGATCCTGCTGTGTTGCACGGTGGTCCTTCCTGCGAGTGTGTTTCTCGG
>QWPU01000167.1 GCA_003671065.1 Planctomycetota bacterium
GCACGAGAATCTTGTGACGACCTGTGAAGAGACGCGCGGCCTTGATCGCGTTCTCGTTCGCTTCGGCTCCACCGAGCGTGTAGAAGAAAGTGTTGAGGTCGCCAGGAACAAGTTCAGCAAGACGCAGTGAGAGTCGCGCGCGAATCTCGGTGGCCATGCCTGGATAGGCATACGCGAGAGTGGCTGCTTGTTCCTGAATCGCTTTGATGACCTTCGGATGCGCGTGCCCAATGTTCACACTCATGAGTTGACTGTTGAAGTCGATCCATCGTTGACCTTCAGGTCCATAGAGATAGATGCCTTCCGCGCGCGCGATCGGAATCGGATCGACTTTGCTTGTGGCGCTCCATGAGAAGAGGCTGTGCGACTTGCACGCGTCGATCATTTCGCGCGAAGACATCGTGCCGATGGATGGTGTTGGTGTCATGTGCTTAGCTCATCCACGTTTGATCGCGCTGCAGCGCCCACTTGCTGGTGATTTTTCGTTGACGCGTCCAGAAGCGATATCCGTCCCAACCAGTGATATTCCCTGCGCCAAAGCAGGAATCGTTCCAACCACCAAAGCCAAACGGCTCGCGCGGAACAGGCACGCCGATGTTCACGCCGCACATGCCCGCTTCAACACTCGCAATCACGCGGCGCGCAATATCACCACTGCTCGTGTAGATGCTGCTCGCGTTGCCGTAGGGGCTTGCGTTCTCGATGTCGATGGCTTGCTCGAGCGTCTTCACGCGCATGATGCTCAGTACTGGACCGAAGATTTCTTCGTGCGCCACAGGCATGTCGGCGGTGACGCCGTCGATGATCGTTGGACCGATCCAATAGCCACCCGCGACTGCGCTCGCGCGTCGACCATCGAGCACGATGCGTGCGCCCATGCGTTCAGCGCCGTCGATGTAACCCGCGATGCGATCGCGCGCCGCTTGCGTAGTGACGGGGCCGAGGTCTTTACCCGTGGTGATCTTCGCAGCGCGCACGCGTACTGCATCGAGAATGTGATCGACTTCACCCACAGCAAGCAGCACACTCGCCGCCATGCAGCGTTGACCTGCGCAGCCTGTGAATGAGGCGACGACATTTTCAGCAGTGAGTTCGAGGTCGGCATCAGGCACCACGATGAGGTGATTCTTCGCGCCGCCTAAACACAGAGCGCGCTTGCCGTGAGCACTTGCGCGCGCATAGACAAGCTTCGCAACTTTCGTACTGCCCACGAAGCCAACGGCTTTGATCGCGGGGTGATCGCAGATCGCTTCAACCACTTCGCGTCCACCTTGCACGATGTTGAACACGCCCGCAGGAAGACCCGCTTGCTTGAGCAACTCAGCGAGGCGCATCGTTGAAAGCGGCACGCGCTCACTCGGCTTAAGCACAAACGCGTTGCCACCAACGAGCGCTTGCGGAAGCATCCACAGCGGAACCATCATCGGGAAGTTGAACGGCGTGATGCCCGCGACAACACCGAGCGAGTCGTAAGCCACTTCGCACGCAACTCCGCGACTCACTTCGAGTTGATTGCCCGCTGCGAGATTCGGAAGCGAGCAGCCGTACTCAACGCACTCGATGCCCTTTTCGATTTCAGCCTTTGCTTCGCCGTAAATCTTGCCATTTTCATGCGAGAGCAACCATGAGAGTTCATCGATGTTGCTGACCATGAGTTCGCGCAAGCGATACATCACATGCGCGCGATCGCGAATCGGCCACGCGTTCCATGAGCGTGCAGCGGCGGCAGCGGATGCGACCGCGAGATCGACATCGTCCTTGCCACCCATCTTCACCTGCGCGATCACTTTGCCAAAGCGCGGATTTATCACTTCTTGCAGCGCTGTACTTGTCGCAGGATTGCACCAAGCGCCACCGATCCAGTGGCGCGCGGTGCTGTAGGGCGCGAACTCGTCGTTGGTGGCGGCAAACGGCGACGCAACATCACTCATCATTGAAACAGCACTCATTCTGAAACTCCCTTTCGGTTCACGCGCGTTGGTGCATTGAGCCCATGACGCAATGCAAGCGATTGCGCGAAATCTGCAAATGGCTTTCGCGGAACAAATCGACCCCAACCAGCTTCGGTGTGCAAGCAATCATCGCTCCACACCACTCGACCGCGCGACATGGTGAGCGCCGCATTGCCTTTCACAGTCATGCCTTCAAACACATTGAAGTCGTTCTTCTGCTGCTGCGTCTTCGCGCTGATGGTGCGCGTCTTGCAAGGATCCCACAGCACGATGTCGGCATCACTTCCAACGGCGATCGTGCCCTTCTGCGGATGGCAATTGAAGATGCGCGCAGCGTTGGTGCTGGTGAGCGCAACAAACTGGCTCGGCGTCAATCGACCAGTGCCAACACCGTGATGCCACAACACGCTCATGCGATCTTCGACACCGCCCGTGCCGTTGGGGATGGCGCGAAAGTCGCTGATTCCTGCGCGTTTTTGCGCAGTATCGAAGACGCAGTGATCGGTGCCGATGACGCTGATCGTGCCCGACTGCACGCCGCGCCAGAGCGCCGCTTGATGTTCGGGCGAACGAAACGGCGGACTCATCACATGATGCGCGGCACGATCCCAGTTCGTGTCGCGATACACACTGTCGTTGACCACAAGGTGTTGAATGAGCGATTCACCAAACGCGCATTGCCCTTCGCTCTGCGCGCGCGCGATTGCATCCATCGCGTCACTGCACGAAGTATGCACAACATAGAGCGGCACGCCAACGACTTGCGCAATGCGTAGCGCGCGATTGCACGCTTCACCTTCGACTTCAGGTGGTCGCGACTGCGGGTGGCCCTCGGGTCCAGTGATGCCGCGCGCAAACATTTCGTTTTGCAAATGCACGACGAGATCGCCATGCTCTGCGTGGACAGTGCAAATCGCGCCAAGATCGCGCGCGTGCATGAAGCTCTGCACCAACACCGCGTCATCCACCATGATCGCGCCCTTGTAGGCCATGAAGTGTTTGAAACTATTCACGCCCGCCGCAGTGACCTTGCCCATTTCGGCGCGCACGAGATCACTCCACCAGGTAATCGCCATGTGAAATGAGTAATCCGTTGCAGCCTTCGCCGCGCGCCCGCGCCACACATCAAGCGCGTGCATCAAACTTTCGCCTGGCGACGGAATCACGAAGTCAATGATCATCGTGGTGCCGCCACTAGCCGCAGCAGCAGTGCCTGTGTAGAAGTCGTCCTTCGACACAGTGCCCATGAAGGGCAACTCCATATGCGTGTGCGGATCGATTCCACCTGGCATGACGAAGGTTCCATCAGCGTCGATCAAGCGCGCGCCTGTTGGAAGCGCAATCGTCTCTTCGACGGCGGCGATTTTGTGATCAACCACCAACACATCAGCACGCCACGCGCGTAGTGCAGTCACCACAGTGCCGCCGCGGATCAAAGTTGTTTCGCTCATTGTCGCTCCACCTTTCGATTACTCGATGCACTCACTCACTCACGATTTCGTCGTACGCCTCTGGTCGACGATCGCGATAGAACTGCCAAACATTTCGCACTTGCTCAATGACGCCGAGGTCAAGGTCAGCGACGAGCAACTCATCGTGATCTTCGCTTGCTTGCGCGATGGTTTCGCCGCGCGGATTCACGAAGTAACTCGTGCCATAGAACTTGCCGATGTTCCACGGCGCTTCAGTGCCGACACGATTGATGCAACCCATGTAGTAGCCGTTGGCAACTGCATGCGCAGGCTGCTCGATCTTCCACAGATATTGCGAAAGACCCGCGACCGTTGCTGATGGGTTGAACACGATCTGCGCGCCGTTGAGCCCGAGGCAACGCGCGCCTTCGGGGAAGTGACGGTCGTAGCAAATGTAGACACCGATGGTTGCGTAGCGCGTCTTGAAGACGGGGTATCCACCGGTGCCCGGCTTGAAGAAGAACTTCTCGAAAAAGCCTGGATTCACCTGTGGAATGTGCTGTTTTCGATACTTGCCCAAGTATGTTCCATCAGCGTCGTAGACCGCAGCGGTGTTGTAGAACACGCCGCTCATCTCGCGTTCGTACACAGGCACGATGACAACCATCGCGTACTTCTTCGCGATGCTTGCGATGTAATCAGTCGTCGGACCAGGCACTGCTTCAGCGGCCTCATACCAGCGCGGATTCTGACTCGGGCAAAAGTATGGACCGTTGAAGATCTCTTGCAAGCACAAGATCTGCACGCCCTTCTTGCCTGCGTCTTCGATGAAGGCGATGTGCTTGTCAACCATCGCCTTCTGAATGTCGGCGACGGAACGCGATTCGTCGTTGAGTGGATTGCTGCATTGGATAAGTCCGCAGCGAACGGTCTTTGGTGGAGTCGTCATGAATGTCTCACTTCAAAACTCAATGCACGCCCTTCTTGGGTCGTAGCTTCTTTCCGTCGGTCACGAAATCATTCCAACTCGCAGGCGCGTGGCTGTTGTTCACTTGCACCATCTCGATGCAACTCGGCACGGGACACACGATCTCGCAGAGATTGCAGCCTACGCACTCGCTCTCATCAATACGCGGCACGCGCGTGCCTTCCTCAGGATGAATGCATTGGTGCGCGCCATCGTGGCACGCCTGCACACAGAGTTGGCAACCGATGCAAGTATCCGCGTTGATCTTCGCGACAGTCTCGTAGTTGAGATCGAGGTTGCCCCATTCGCTAAACGACGGAATCGCTTTGCCGACCAACTGATCGATCGTGGAGAAGTTGTGCGTGCGCATGTACTCCTCGAGACCGTCAATCATGTCTTCCACAACGCCGTACCCTCGCAACATCACTTCAGTGCACACTTGCACGGTGCTTGCGCCAAGCAGCATGAATTCAACGGCATCGCGCCAATTGCAGATGCCGCCGATACCGCTGATCGGAAGGCCGAATCGTTTCTCGCGCGCGAGTGAAGCAACCATGTGCAGCGCAATCGGCTTCACCGCCGCGCCGCAATAGCCGCCGTTTGTTGAGAGCAACGCAACGCGTGGTTCAAGCACGAAACGATCAATGTCAACAGCGATGATGCTCTTGATGGTGTTGATGAGGCTCACGCCGTGGGCACCACCGCGTTTGGCGGCGAGTCCATGCGGAATGATGTCGCTCACATTGGGCGTGAGTTTCACAAGCACAGGCACAGTGCTGTAGCGCACGGCCCATGATGTGATGCGTTCGTTGAGTGTTGGCTCTTGGCCGACTGCGCTGCCCATGCCGCGTTCGCACATGCCGTGTGGGCAACCGAAGTTCAGTTCGAGTCCATCCGCGCCCGCGTCGATCGACTTCTTGATGATCTCGCGCCAATCTTCTTCGGTCTCAACCATGAGACTTACGATGATTGGATTCTTCGGAAACAAGCGCTTTGTCTCGGCGATTTCGCGCAGATTGATCTCGAGCGTTCGATCAGTGATGAGCTCGATGTTCGTAAAGCCCGCGCCCTTCACGCCACGAATTGTGTGCGCACCAAAGCGGCTCGACACATTCTGAATCGTGACGCCGAGCGTCTTCCACACCGCGCCGCCCCAACCCGCTTCGAACGCGCGTTGCACTTGCAAGCCGCTGTTTGCTGGTGGCGCGCTCGCAAGCCAGAAAGGATTCGGTGATTGGATGCCACCTGTGTTCGTTCGCAGATCAGGCATGTGTGTGCGCTCCAGATTTTTCGGCTTCAAAACAAGCGTGGATCGCATGCGCGGCACGCTTGCCTTCGGCCGCTCCGTTGACGACTTCCATGCCGCCGTTGCTGCAATCTCCGCCTGCATACCAACGCTTGCGGCCGGTGAAACCGTTCGCGTTCACTCGAATGCGTCCGTGATCGAAGGCAATTCCGTGCATGTCATCAAACATCGCACTGAGTTTCGATTGACCAATCGCCATGAGCACGAGATCGGCGTCGATCGTGAAGTCGCTGCCAGCAATCGGTCGCTTGCTTTGATCAAGACGCACGCACGACACTCGTTGCACGCGTCCTTCGCCAGTGAGCGCTGTCGCGGTTGCTTGCCACTCAATACTCACGCCTTCCATGAGCGCGGATTCAAGTTCATGCGCGTAGCCGCTCATTCCATCGCGTCGACCGCGATAGAGCATCGTCACATTCGCGATGCCAAGTCCGCGTGTTTCGCGCACAGCATCGAGAGCCGTGTTTCCGCCACCAATCACGACGGCGCGTGTGATCGAAGACAGATCCAGCGCTTCAAGCTTCATGCGCTCAATCCACTCAACCGCACCGTGCACGCCCATGAGCGTTTCGCCTGCAATTCCCAGCGTGCTATCGATGCCAAGACCAACGCCAATGAACACGGCATCGAATTCGCTCTCGAGTTGCGCAAGCGAAACATCTTGGCCAATAGTCACGCCCATCTTCACATCGATGCCGCCGATCGAGAGAATCCACTCGGCTTCACTCACGCTGCGATCAGCTTTCATCTTGTAGGGCGCGATGCCAGTGGTGTTGAGTCCGCCTAGCGTCGCGCGCTTCTCAAAGATCGTGCACGCGTGACCGAATCGCCGCAGTTCATGCGCCGCTGCCAAACTCGCAGGACCTGCACCGATGAGCGCGACGCGTTTGCCGCTGCTCGGACCCGCTTCGAAGAATGTCCAGCCGCGCTCGTAGGCAATGTCAGTTGCATAGCGCTGCAACTTTCCAATTGCGATCGGCGGTTGATGCAAATCGTTGTACACGCACGCACCAACGCAAAGCACTTCAACTGGACAGACACGCGCACAACTCATGCCGAGGATGTTCGCTTCGAAAATCGTCTTCGCGGAACCGTGCACATTGTCTGTGCTGATCTTGCGAATGAACTGCGGGATATCAATCGCAGTCGGACACGCTTTGATGCAGGGCGCGTCGCTGCAAAAGAGGCATCGATTCGCTTCTGCGATTGCGCCATCACGCATCAATGGCAGTTTGAAATCTTCAAACGAGCTTTCAGTACGAGTGGCAAGCGGTGGAGTCGTCATGCAGCAAATGCGTCCGAGTGCGCACACCGATTGGCATGGCTGCGCAATGCTACCGCGACCTACACCGTGAAGCGCGAGACTTCGCCGTTAAGCTCACCCACGGCGGTGTGCAATTTGGTCGTCGC
>QWPU01000168.1 GCA_003671065.1 Planctomycetota bacterium
ACGCTCATCATGCAAGCGGCGGCGTCGATTGCGGCGCGCGGCGGCGTTGCGCTTTATGCGTCGAGTGAAGAGAGTCCGCAGCAAGTTCGGCTGCGCGCTGAGCGGCTCCAAGCGGTGATCAGTGCAGGCGGTTCGAAGGCGCTTGGCGAGCGCATGTTGGTGATGGGCGAAACGAATGTCGCGCGCATCATCGAACAGGCTCGTCGCTCGCGCGCATCGCTGGTGCTTGTCGACTCGATTCAGCTGGTGCATCGCGCGGATGTGTCTGCGGCGCCAGGATCGATCGCGCAGTTGCGCCGCTGTTGTCTCGATCTTGTTGGTCTCGCGAAGTCGACAGGTTGCGGCGTGATTCTCGTTGGGCATGTCACGAAAGAAGGAACGCTCGCGGGACCGAAGTTGCTCGAGCATCTTGTTGATGTCGTGCTTGGCTTCGAAGGCGATCGGCATTCCGCGACGCGCGTGGTGCGCGGCGTGAAGAACAGATTCGGTTCGACGCAAGAAATCGGCTTGTTCGAAATGCGTGGCGACGGCCTCGCAGAACTCGAAAGCGTTCGCGTGCCGCTCAGTGGTGGGCCGACCGCGCCAGGATGCTCGTTTGTCGCGACTATGGCAGGAACACGCTGTCTTCTTGGCGAAATCAACGCATTAGTAGCCACGGGTTTTCTCGGTAGTGCCAAGCGCCGAGTGAGTGGTCTCGACAGTGGTCGGCTGGCCATGCTTATCGCGGTGCTCGAAAAACATGGGGGACTTCGCCTTGCTGACCAAGATGTCTTCGCGCAATCGCTCGGTGGCATTAAGATCGCTGAGCCCGCGGCTGATCTCGCAGTGCTGCTTGCGATTGCTGGTGCATTTCTTCATCGAACGCTTCCGCATGGAACAGTTGCGATTAGTGAGGTTGGACTCACTGGCGAGTTACGCACCGTTCCTCACATCGAACAGCGCGTGCATGAGTCTCTTCGTCGCGGCGCCCGCACCGTGCTGATCCCTGCCTCCGCACGCATCAACGATGACGCGATCGCGAGCGTTGCCAGTGGCGCTTCGATCGTGAAACTTGGAACGATTCAACGCGCGCTCGAGCTGCTCATCCCGACACAGCGATCGTTCTCGGTCGAGACGAAGCGAGATGCTTCTGTCGAAGCGAGCACATCGAAACGATCCGTCGCAGTGCGTCAGTCGTAAATCGAAACATTTTTCGCAGGCGCTGAGGCGAGGAATCTGAGTAATTTTTCTGATCTCTTTGCGCCAGCGCCGAAGCCGTAAGTCGCTTAAAACAAACGCTTTACGGAACGCCTCAGCCACGCTCAGGCACGCTCGCCGCATTCGACGCATGACCTCGACTAGACGATTTGCTATTGACTGTGTAGTCTTCCCGCTCATCATTTGGGCTAGAGTCGGCCGATGATGAAATACCGTTCGGCTATGACCTTTGGTGGTCATAGCAACTGCGAACGGGTGGATGTAGCGGACCGACAGTTAGGTCCTCAAACTTGTACGGAGAGTTCAATATCATGAGTCTTACCAAGACCGTCGGCTTCTTTGCCGGCACGACCCTCGCCATCACCGGCGCAGCATTCGGTGCAGAGCAGAACAACGATGCTCTTTCGCAAATCGCAGAGCTTAAGGCTGAAATCGCCTCGCTCAAGACCGCCTCTGGTGGTGACCAATGGCTCACCGAACAGCGCGCGTCTGAAATCCGCGGCATCGTGACCGACGTCCTCGCCGACGCCGACACCCGCTCGAGCCTTCAGGGCAGCGGCGCAGGCAGCGGCTACAACGGTGGCTTCTTCCTCTCGTCCGCCGACGGCAACTACTCGATGAAGGTCAATGTCCTCGAGCAGATCCGTTGGACCTACAACGATCGTTCAGGCGTGCCTGCAGGCAACGCCAACAACTGGGGCTTCGAGAACAAGCGCACTCGTATGAGCTGGAGCGGCAACATCGTCGACTCGAGCTGGACATACAAGGTCGCCTACTACTTCGCATACGCGAACGATGTTGAGTTCGACGGTGCATCCCCAGTACTCGCTGACGCATTCGTCAAGAAGGACCTCGGCAACGGCCTCTCCCTCACCGTCGGTCAGTTCAAGCTTCCTTTCTCTGGCGAGTACGCCGTTGATGCTGGCAACCTCCAGTTGAACGATTACTCAACCGTGAGCAACATGTTCTCTGACAACTACGGTCAGGGTGTCATGATTGGTTACGCCGCTGATGCGTTCCAAGCATCGGCTGCATATGTCAACGCGCTCGACGAGACCAACGATCAGTTCAGCAACGAAACCCCAGACACGGAATACGCTTTCTCGGGTCGTGCGGCGATCAAGATCCAAGGTAACTGGGATCAGTTCAACAACGCTCAATCCTTCAAGGGCGAAGAAATGGGCATCCTCGTCGGCGGCGGTATCAACTGGGAGAAGTCCAACAGCACCGCAGACGAAGTCTTCGGCGCAACCGCTGATATCACCTTCGACTTTGGCGGCGCCAATGTCTTCGGTGCGATCTACTGGGATAATCTTGACGATGGCGTGACCACCACCAACCCATACGGCTTCACCGTCCAGGGTGGTGTGTTTGTGGCTGATGACATCGAAATCGTCGGTCGCTACGAGTTCGGTTCGATGGACGATGGCGCGTCGGGAGAGTTCTCCGCTCTCACCTTCGGTGCCAACTGGTACCTGGCTCAGAACACCGCGAAGTTCGGCGCCAACTTTGGCTACGCCTTCGACTCCGTCACTGGCGTGTGGGCTGAAAATGGTCAAGGCAACAACTGGCTCGAAGACGACAGCGCCGACGACGGCCAGTGGATGATCCAAGCTCAGCTCTCGTTCAGCTTCTAAATGAAGTTGGGCAGTGTGTGAGGTCTTTGCCTTACACCTGTAAGAGAATTGTTCGTAATATTGACTCAGTCGGCCGCCCTTCACGGGGCGGCCGATTTTCTTTTGTTCCCCATCATCTCCCTATCGACGCGGCATCAAAGATAATCCTGTCGAGAAGGCAGTAGGCTGCCGCCCGCTCAGAAGAGGACGCGCCAGCATTGGTTGGTGCACAACCGTTCGGTCATGTTCCCTCGCGAGCATGGCACCTTCGAACGCGTACTTCAGAAAGGCTGCATGAGGCAGCCGACAGTTGAATGGAACTCTCTACATGAATCAAACACGCTCAATCGGTTGCATCCTCGCAAGTACGCTCGCCATCGGTGGCGCAGCGTTTGGTGCAGAACAGAACATCGATGTGCTTTCACAAATAGCAGAGCTTAAGGCTGAAATTGCCTCGCTTAAGTCGAACTCTGGTGGTGACCAATGGCTCACCGAACAACGCGCGGCTGAAGTCCGCGGCATCGTGACTGATGTGCTCGCTGATGCGGGAAATCGCACGAGTCTTCAAGGCGCAGCTGCAAGCAGCGGCTACAACGGTGGCTTCTTTCTCTCGTCGGCTGACGGAAATTATTCGATGAAGGTCAATGTCCTTGAGCAGATTCGTTGGACCTACAACGATCGGTCTGGCGTCCCTGCAGGCAACGCCAACAATTGGGGCTTCGAAAACAAGCGCACGCGTATGAGCTGGAGCGGCAACATCGTCGACCCGAGTTGGACCTACAAGGTTGCGTACTACTTCGCCTATGCGAACGATCTCGAGTTCTTCGGTGCCACCACAGTTCTCGCGGATGTCTTCGTCGCTAAGGATCTCGGCAACGGCTTCTCGCTCACCGTTGGTCAGTTCTGCTTGCCCTACTGCGCTGAGGTTTGCCTCGACGCTGGCATGCTGCAGTTCAATGACTATTCAACCGTGGGCTCAATGTTCTCTGACAACTACGGTCAGGGTCTCATGCTCACCTACACCTCGGATGCATTCGCGGTGGCAGCGGCATATGTCAACAGCCTCAACAATGCGAATGAGGCGTTCGACAACAACTCTCCCAATGATGACTTCGCTTTCTCAGGGCGTGCGACCTACAAGTGCTCAGGCACTTGGGCGCAGTTCTGCAGCGCGCAGTCATTCAAGGGCGAAGAAATGGGCGTCCTCATCGGAGCAGGTTTCAGCTGCGAAGAGGCGAATGCCAATGATTCGAGCGTCTACAGCCTCACGGGCGATGTCACCATTGATTTCGGTGGCGCCAATCTCATGGCGGCGTACTTCTGGGACAACTTGGATGACGGGGTCGCCACCTTCAATCCCTACGGCTTTACCGTTCAAGGCGGCGTCTTCGTGACCGACGATTGCGAAATCGTCGCGCGCTACGAGTTCGGTTCGCTTGATGCGGGCTCGACGGGAGAGTTCTCCGCTCTCACTTTCGGCGCCAACTGGTACATGGCGCAGAACACCGCGAAGTTCGGCGCCAACTTTGGCTACGCCTTCGATGAAGTGACCGAGGTGTGGTACGAATTCGGTGCGCAAGGCAACAACTGGCTTGCAGATGCAGCAGGTGAAGACGGCCAGTGGATGATCCAAGGTCAACTGTCGTTCAGCTTCTGAGTGTGCAATCGCACTGCTGGCGCGCATCGCGCCTCAATGCAAGACTTAGTCGGCCGCCGTTCACAAGGCGGCTTATTTTCGTGTGCCACCGTTCACGATGCCGTTCGAATTTTTGACGCGCCGCACGCACCCTCGTCGATAACGCCTCTGGCGACATGATGTCGCTCCAAGGAGACGGCAGGATGCCTTTCACACCACAGCAGCTTTCGATCCACGCGCGCGCAATTTCTCGTAACCGTGCCACGCGTGCGCTCGCCCACCGTTCCTCGCGCTCGTTCACTCGATTTCCCCGACCGTTGTTGACACCACTCATGCTGGTGGCCCTCGGTTTCACGGGTCTCGCACGCGCCGACGACACGAGCATCACCAACAGTGATCTCTTGCAGCGCCTCGAAAAACTCGAAGCCGCCAACCAAGCGCTCTCGAGCGAAGTGGACACGCTGCGTGCGGCAGATGGCGACCAATGGCTCACCGAACAACGCGCCGCAGAAATCCGCAGCATCGTGAGCGATGTGCTCGCCGACAGCGAAGTGCGTCGCTCGCTGCAAGCCAGCACGATGACCGCGGGCTGGAACGACGGCTTCTTTCTCGAGAGCGCAGATCAGCGTTTTCGCCTTGAAGCAAGTGGATTGCTGCAGACTCGCTTTGTCTACAGTTACATCCCTAACGGCACATCGGGCATCAACTACCCGCCGAATAGTTCGTACGGTTGGATCGCTGACAATGTTGAATCCCGTCAAGGCTTCGACATGCCCAACACGCAACTCGAGTTGAAGGGTCATGTTTTCGGTCCTGAATTTCAGTACAAGCTGAAGGGCGGATTCACGACGAACTCCGAAGCAGTCCTCGGGCAAAACCCCTTTGGAAACATGGGTTCGGGCTCAGGCGACTTTCAACTCATCGACGCGTACATCCGCGCCGAAATGAGCAACGATGTTTCCGTTCGCGTCGGTCAATTCAAACTTCCGTTCGCGCGTGAGCAACTCGTGGACGCCGAAAATCAACTCGCTGTCTCGCGCTCCACCATCGTGAGCCATCTTGGCATCGGCATCTCGCAAGGCGTCGAGCTGACATGGGTGTCGACCGATACGCGTCACATGATCTCCTACTCCAACGGTGGCGATGACAATGTCTATGGCATTGTCAAAGGCGCTGGCAGCGATCCAATGAACACCGAGTGGATAGACGACAATGTGTATTGGTGCGTGACGAGCCGCTTCGAATGGAAACTCGCAGGGCAGTGGAGCCAATTCAATACCATGACGAGTCCACCAGGCGAGGAGTACGCGATGCTCCTCGGTATCGCGGGAAACTTCCAGCAAGGCGACCCCGACACGGGAACTTCGGAGAACACGGGCAAGCCGAATTCGTGGAACTCAGGAACCGCGGACATGAGCATCATGTTCGGCGGCGCCACGCTCTTCACGAGTTTCACCTACTCGTCAATGAACTCAGGCTCGGCGTATGTGCTCGGTGCAAGCAACTTCAGCCCCGGACCATTCTTCGACATCGGCGACAGTCACGCGTGGGGCGCTGTCATCCAAGGTTCGTATTACCTGACGCCCAAGTGGGAAGTCTTCGCACGCTATGAGTACGGCTCGGCGAGCATTCCGAATCTTGATCTCATCACGAGCCCAACAGGCACCGACAGTCTGAGCACCGACACCGCGCTTCAGATCGCAACCCTCGGTGTGAACTGGTACATCGACGGCGAAGACCTCAAGTGGACATTCGACGCTGGGTTCGCGCCCGATTCCGTCGACGGCGTCTGGTTCAACGGCGAAAGCGGTTGGCGCGCCTCAGCTGAAGGCGGCGAAATCGTTCTCCGCACGATGATGCAGATGGCGTTCTAAGCACGACTCACCGATGATTTCTCCACAACGCGTCGCTTCGGCGGCCGCGTTGTTTCATACACTCGACGCTTCACTTTGCGGCCGCCTCGATGTGCGAGGTGGCGGCGTTTTCGACTGTACCTTTCGACCTTTGCTCGCACCTATGCCGACCGCTCCTGTCGCTCCATCTGTTCTCACCGCGATGCATCGCATCGAAGTTCGTCCGCGCCGCGGGCATCCAGATCCGCGCGGCGCCAGCGTGCAAAAGGCGATCGAGGGACTCGGTCTCACGCGGCTGCCGAAAAAGGTTGAGCACGCTTCGGTGTATCTGTTGGAAGGCGCGCTGACGACGAGTGAAGTGGATCGCATCGCTCATGAGCTGCTTGCCGATTGCGTGACGCAGTCGGCGGAGATTCACTCGTCGAGCCGAACCTCGCGGCCAACGGTCGCGCCTGGCTCTGCGGTGGTTGAAGTGCATCCGCTTGCGGGCGTGACTGATCCAGCGGCTGAGAGCGTGCAGGCGGCGATTCTTGCGCTCACGGGGCGCGTTGTTGAAGTGCGCACTGGCGCTCGCTACGACTTGCACGGCGTGGATCGCATGGTCGCCAAAGCGGTGGGCGAGCGACTTTT
>QWPU01000169.1 GCA_003671065.1 Planctomycetota bacterium
GTTGGCGGCAGAAGCGGCGCATCGCGAACTGAGTGCGAAGATCCAAACGCTTGAGCGCGAGATTGAAGAGGCGCGCGTGGAACCGGCGCGCGTGGAAGCGGCGCTCATTGCGGCAGCGAGCATCGCGGCGGCCAATGCGGGCGAAGCTGAGTCCACTGCGATCAACTGTGAACAATTTGACGAAACCGATATTGCGCTTGCGGCAGAGGCGCGTATCCAGCAAATGGTTCTTCCGAAACTCATGCAACTGGCGCAAGCCGCAGCGTTTCTTCGCACACGCAAGAATCGATTGGCGGCAGTTCGACAGGGTCTGCGCCATCGTTCCGCTGCGCTGCGTGTGCTGCGTCAGATCTATTCGACGCCAAGACTCGATGCTGGACTTGAGCCCTGCGCCAATGCTGCTGTCGCATCGCCATCAATGCTCGTTGGCGAAATGCAAGGCGATCGCTTGGCGATTGCGCAGGAACGTCAAGAGCTCGTTGAGTTGCGCGACATTCTCGCGGCAAGCGAAGACAGACTTTCGCGGCGCGCGCATGCATCGCGCTTCTTTGGAACGACTGCAATTGTCACGCTGTTCATGAGCGTTTCTGGCGCGCTCTCATGGCACGCTGCTGGCGTGCTTGCGCCGCCGACCATACTCGCTCATGTTGAATTGCAAGCGACGAGTCGCGCGCCTGAATCGCAACAAACCGGGGCGGTTGATGCAACAGTAGTGGGCGCCTGGTTGCGCGAAAGTCTTTCTGATGACACTTTCATTGGTGCGGTAAGCAGTCGACTGTCGGATCGCGGCCGTTTGCGCGCCGAGAGCGAAGAACTCGCTGCGAATCTCAGCGACCGCGCGAGTGTCGAAGTCGACGGCTCAACCATTCGAGTTTCATTGCGTGGTGACGGCGCGGAGACAACTGTTGCGACGCTCGATGCCATCGCAACCACGGCGTATGTCGAAGCGAATCGCAGTCCCGAGCGCCGCAGTGATCAATTGAAAATCGGCATCGCCAATGCCACTCGCGAGGTCGGTCGCACGGTGTTCTCGCACGCCGAGGCCATTACCGATCACTCACGCGTCATGCGCGCTGGCATGGTTTTCGGCGCCTTCACTGCAATTGCCTCACTGCTCGCGGGCGCATTCTGGTTGATGGCGCGCCGGGCGAGCCGCACCGAAGTGCTTTGACGACCAGCATTATCACGCGTGAATGCGCACTACTTGCCTGACCACGGGAAACTTCCTGTATCTGCAGTTCGAAGGGAAAGTCGAGCGATGACAGGGTCGATGAGTTGTGCGTAGGCGTCCACGAAGTGGTTCGCCAGAAAGGCCAGCGCACTATGCACGGATTCGCAAGGCTCAAACTCGTTGGAACACCAGCTCTTGATGGACTCTCGGAGTCCTTCGTCGATGATGCTCCAAAATCGTTGCCCTTTCCTTCTTGCATGCGCGACCTCAATAGAGGCTCGCGCGATCACGGTGCGCTCGACGCGCTCGAACGCGTGACATTCAACTTTGAGCAGCTTCGAAACGAGCTTGCCACGAACCACGGTTCTCACGAAGGCCCTCGCGCCGCGTGACGACCACAGTGGGGGGATAGTGGGGGAATAAGAAAAGTGACACGGCCTCGAGGTAACTCGAGGCCGTGTTCTTTTTTGGATCGCCGCGCCCGCAACGAACTCACTTCGCGTTGATCAGCACCAGATGAGCACCAAAGGATGAGCACCAAAGGAAGCCGCCGCAGCGGCGCCCGCTCAATCACGCGGCAGCATTGTCATTGGATCGCGCTGCGGAATCTGCACTGATTGATCGTCGAAGAATTCCGCCATCTTCGCGCGGCCTGTTGCGTCGCCGAGACTGATCGTGTCCCAGTCGCCGACGATGTAGATCGCCATCTGTGTTGGATCAAGCAGTCGCTGCGCAACGCGTTGCACATCAGCGGCGCTCACCTTCGCAACATTCGCACGAAATGTCGTCCAGTACGACGAGTCGCGACCAGTCCATTCATCACCAACGAAGATCTTCAGCATCGCGGGCTTCGATTCGAATGATCGAGGAAATGTCTCGATGAACGACTGCTTCGCAACTTCGAGTTCTTCGGCGCTCACAGGTGTATCGCGCATCTTGCGGAACTCATTCTCGATGAGCTTGATCGCAAGCGCGACCGTTGCACTCTTCGATTGAAAGCCCGCGCGAAACTCGCCAGGGTAATACACGCCTGGATCAAGCGAACTACCTGCGGAGTAGGCGAGGCCTTCATCACTACGAACCGTCTTCATGATGCGACTGGTGAATCCGCCGCCACCAAGAATCTCATTCATCACAAGCGACGGAAAGAAGTCTGGATCTTCGCGCGTGATCGAGCGATTGCCGATGTAGACCTTGCCTTGCGGAATCTCTTTCTCCACATGAAACACGCCAGGTTTGAGCACACTGGTCGGTGCAGGAGGAGTTGGCATGCGCTCACCCTTTGGCCACGCCGCGAACGCTTGCTCAAGTTTCGCGAGCATTGCAGGGATTTCAAAGTCGCCGCTGACAGCGACGACAACATTCGCAGGATTGAACACCTTGCTCGCAAACGCAGCCATGTCGTCTTTGGTGATGCTGCGAACGCTTGCTTCGGTGGGCTGACGCGCTTCGAAGTGATCCGCGCCATAGAGCGCGATCGCCCACTCGCGATCGAGAATTGGTTCAGCGTCATCGTTGCGTTGCTTCATGTATTCAAGCGTTGAGTCGAGCGCGACTTTGATCTTCGCGTCATCAAAGCGCGGACGCATCATCATGTCCATCAGCAGAGTGAGGCTCTCATCGAAGGTCGAAGTGAGGCAGTCGAGTGAGACGCTGCAACTCGTCCCGCCGCCCCTCATGGAAATCTCGGTCGCGAGGAAATCAAGCTTTTCATCGAGATCCGAAGGCGCCATGCTGATGGTGCCACCTGTGCGCAAGAGCGCGGTCGTCATGCCAGTGAGTCCGCACTTGTTTGCGGCTTCGAGAAACTCGCCGCCACGGAAACTCATGCTGAGATCGATGAGCGGAAGTTCTTTGCTTGGCGCAAGAAACACCACGATGCCGTTTGAGAGCTCGTGTCGAAAGTCCGCGGCCATTGGTGGCGTGAACGAAAGTGGTTTGAATGTGAGTTGCTCAGGCCTCGGTGGAATCATTTGCGCGATCGCAGATGAAGTTGAGAGTTGAGCGACGAGCGCGACCGTGATGAGTGTGATTGATGTGGTCTTCATGTGAGTAGTTCCTTTCACGGATCAGTTCTTGCTCGCGGGAGTTGTCGTTGCGCCTGCGGCGTCGAGTTGTGCGAGACGCTCTTCGATTTTCGAAAGGATGTAGTCAAACAGCGGCTTCATTTGCGGAGGGACTTGACTCACTTGCCCAGTCATTTGTTCAAAGCCAGCGCGGAGTTTTGCGACATCGGTTTCTTTGCCAATGTCCAACGCCGCCGCGCGCGCTTGGGCTTGCATCGGTGCAGGAAGCGCCGATAGAGCCTCATCTTGCACGGAAGTCGGCGCGCCACCCTTGCGCGTGTAGGTTGCGACTGAGCGATTCTTCTCGGTGAAGTAGGTCTTCGCAACGCGCTGCACATCCGCAGCAGTCACAGCATCAATGCGCTTCGGGCCATCATTGATTTCTTCCCACGCACCCAGACCTTCGCCGTAGCCGAGTTGGACGAGCAAGAAGAAGTTGCTTTTCAAGCGACGAAAGTTCGACGCAGCAAACTGATTCTTCACTTTCTGCAATTCGAGATCAGGCACAAGCGCGTCTTGCAACTTCGCAAGTTCCGCATACCACGCCGCTTCGAGTGCAGCAGGCGCTGCGTCACCCTTCACTTCGGAGGTGAAACTAAACGCACCCGCATACTTGCGACTGTCTTGCGCGGCTCCTGCACTCGATGCAATGGCTGCGCCTTCGACGAGCGTCTTGTAGAGGCGTCCCGTGCGACCGTTGAGCACCGACGCGAAGACATCAAGCGCGTAGGAATCAGCGTGACGAAACGGCACCGTGTGGTAACGCACTTCGACGCTCGGTTGGCAATCGCACTCGGCATTCATGCGCATTTCCGCGAGTTGCGGCACTTCAAGCGTGACGACTGCAGGCGGATTCGATTCGCCGGGCACGAGTCTGCTGAAGTAGCGCGTGATGGTGTCTTTGATCTCACTCGGATTGAAGTCACCAACGATGACGCCACAGATATTGTTGGGTCGGTAGTAGATGTTCCAATACTTCATCGCCTCTTCCATGGTGTAACTGTTGAGATCACTCGTCCAACCAATCACAGGCCATGAGTAGCCGCTGGCCGAATAGAACATGGAATCAAATTGCTCTTGGAAGACGCCAGTCGGCGTGCTCTCGGTACGAAGACGACGCTCTTCATGCACGACATCGCGCTCGCTGAAGAACTCACGAAACACCGAGTTTGAAAGGCGATCCGACTCCATCCACGCCCAGAGATCGAACTTGTTCGATGGCACATTGATGAAGTAGAAGGTCACATCGTTCGAAGTAAACGCGTTCATCCCCGATCCGCCTTGCGCGGTGTAGATCTTGTCGAACTCATCCTTCACAACTGTGCGCGCCGCTTCTTGCTGCGCTTTGAGGAGCTCGAGTTGCTTCTCGATTTCAACGCGAACTTCTGGCGTCGCCTTCGTTGCTTGTGATTGCAACTCTGCGATTTTGTCAGCACCAAGACGGCCTTGCTGCGAGTCCATCAACATCTTGAGTTCGCTACGCAATTTCGCGAGTTCAGGTGAATCATTGTCGGCGTCCCATGGATCAGCGATCTCGCCATCGAAGTAGCGGCGGTACTGCTCGTTCCAGGTGATCTCATTCATCTGTCGGCGCACCATCTTTTGCGCGTCGCGATACTTCGCGTCCGCAGCCTTGTCGGAGGTACCGATGGTGTCGGTTCCTTTAAACATCATGTGCTCAAAGAAATGACTGATACCCGTGATGCCAGGGCGCTCGTTCACCGAGCCGACCTTCGCGACCCAACCCGCCGCAATCACATTGGGTTGATCGGTTCGAGGCAGAAGCAAGAACTTCATGCCGTTGTCGAGCGTGAACACTTCAGGCTTGACTTGTTGAGCGCTGACGGGCAGCGCAAGCAATGTCGCGGCGATGGTGGCAAGCAGTCCGGTGAAAAGACGAGTTGACGCGTGTGGCATAGGAAGTCCTAGTTTCAGATCACTGAGCGCTCGCGGTCTTCGCGAGGGAGGGGAATAGTACAAAGGAATGCGGGACTTTCGGCGGTTTCAGGACCATGAGGGAACCAAGGACGCCGCGGGTTCGGACAATCGGCGACTTCCGTCGAGTCGGTCCTTCCGATTGGACGATTGCGCTTTACATTGCAGGCGCAGGTTTTGATTCCTGCGTCAGGCTTGACCGTCAGATGAATCTGGTTGTTATTGGAGATCTTCATTGATTCACTTCCGCTCCACACTCTCGCTTGCCATTGGATGCCTCGCTTCATGCTTGATCGCGTCATCTGCGAGCGCGCAGGTGCGCATCGTGAATTACAACCTCGCGAAACTCGCGGGAGATCAGAACGCGATTCGCGCGGCGCTTGCTGAGATGGCGCTCGACAACAGTCATGGATTTGCTGTGGTGCCTGCGATCTTCACATTTCAAGAGATTCGCGCGGCCGATGTAGTGGAGCTTGATGGAAACTTCGCGGCCGCATTTCCGGGCGTTCCGTTTGTGCGCGGCACCTTCACGACTTCAGGAACCGAGGACGGTTCAGCAGGCGCGCAGTGCATGTATTACCGCAGCGATCTGCTGACGGAAGTTGTTTCGGGTCACGTCGACATCAACACAGGCGCCTCGCGTAACACTGACCGATGGCTGTTGCAACTCAATGGCTACACCAGTGCAGCGTCGAAGTTCTATGTGTACTCATCGCACTTGAAGGCGAGCAACACATCAGCAGATGCACAAGAACGCAATACAGGCGCGATCGCGATGCGCGCCAACGCTGATGCACTCGGTCAAGGCGTGCACTGCATCTTCAATGGCGACTACAACCTCTACACGAACACTGAAGCGGCATATGTCACGATGATGGCTGCTGGAAATGCGCAGTGTCTGGATCCGCTCGGTACTGCGAACTGGGTTGGGTCCACGCTTCCCTTCACTATCAAGCACACGCAGTCTCCGCGGCTTGTGGCAGGAACGCTCATCGGCGGCGGTGTTGATGATCGATTCGACTTTCAGATCTCGACTGCTGAGTGCCAGGATGGCAATGGTTTTTCGATCATTCCGAATACCTATCGCACCTTCGGCAACGATGGCAATCACTACAACATCGCCATCAACACGGGCAACAACACCTATTACCCCGCTGATCTTGTGCGCTCAAACTCGTTGGCTGATGTGCTCTACGACGCGAGCGATCACTTGCCAGTGATTGCGGATTATCAAGTGCCGCCAGTGATGACGGCCACGATGCAATCGACCTTTAGTCCTGTGATTGTTGGCGCGGTGGTGACGATTCCTGTGACGGTTTCGAACGCCGCGTATGTGGTGCATCCGCTTGGTGTTGATGCGCTCACTGTTGCGGTGGTAGGTTCAAACGGTCTCGTCGGAACGCAGAACATTACTGCGGCACTCACGCCTGCTGTAACGATCGCGAATCTCACGGTGAATACTGCGGTCGCCGCAAACATCAGCGCAACCGCGACGAGTTCAACGACAGTTGAAGGCACGCAGAATCCAACGATCGCTCGCACATTGACTGGCACGGTGCTGGCGCATGCGCGTGCATCGTTCAGTCCGAAATCAGTGGTGACGACTACGAGCACCAGCGCTTCATTCGGCGCGAACTCTGGCACGCATGAGATCACGGTCCCAGTTGCAAACTTTGGTTACAACGCGTTGCAAGCGCGACTTGATCTTGATGGCGCGTCTGGACTGAGCGCACCGTTTGCG
>QWPU01000017.1 GCA_003671065.1 Planctomycetota bacterium
AGGCCAACGCGAACGATCAAGCAACACTGCGTTAAGTGCAGCTACAACGACATCAGGCGCGACATGCTTCAGTTGCACGACACGGAACTCGACATCAGGTGTGCCAAACGCCTTTGTATCAAGCTCTGTCAGCAGCGCACGCGCACGCGTCGATCCTTCAGCTGTTCCGACGACAACGATGGTGTCTGAGCCAGTCAACGCAGAAAGTTCAACGCGTGTGAGACCCGAACCACTTGTGGCCTCGAGAATCTTGCGCGCTTCTTCGACGAGTGTGGCCGCCGAGGACTTCGTCGGCGTGAACACAGCCCAAGTCCGCGCAGCATCATCGCCTTCGCGATCGAGCTGTTTGATGAGCCCTTCCGCAACACTCATGATGCGAGCAGCGCCCGACCCGATGAGCGAATTTGTGCGTGAATCAGCTTCAACGCGCACTGGTGGCGTCGAATCAAGTTGGCCGCGATTGCGACGCATGCGCTCAAGCACGATGCGCGGATCGGTCTCTTGCTGATCGGCAAGCAATCGCTGCACGAGTGGCGCAATGCGCGTGCAGTCAGTGTGCGTGAGTTGAAAGGTCTTCGCGTCAACCGAATCAAGCGTTGGTCGCTCATCAAGTGGCGTGATCAATTTCTCTGCTTCTAGAAGATCAGTCGCAGGCCCAACAAGCAAGAGCGCATTCGATCCTGCTGCGGCAATCACCTTCACTGCGAGTGGTTCGTGCGTCGTTGGATTCATCGCCGACGCAAGCGCCTGCGTCAAACTGTCCGCCACTTGCGCGGCATCCGCGTACATCAATGGACGCACACGCACGATCGGATCTCCAACGCTTGCGTTGCCGTCGTCGAGTTGCTTCACGAGTTCTTCAACAACTGGAATCAACGCATCAGGCGCGCTCACGATGAGTGAGTTGCTTCGGCGATCCGCCGCAACATCAAGCACGCGCGTGGACTTGCCCGCAAGCGTCGGTTCGATTTGCGCGAGACGACCTTCAAGCGAACTGCGAATCAGTGGCGCAAGTATGTCGGCCTTCGCGACCTTCAGTTTGAACACACGCAGCGTGGTCGCTGGTTGCGCAGCGCCTTCAACGCCGCGCACCACTTGTTCGACCTTGAGGAACACGCTTGGCGGACCGCTCACCACGAGCGTCTTCGATACTGGTTCCACACTCACAACCGTCGTTGAACCTTCAGTGCCGAGTTGACCAGCAGTCGCAAGTTCGCGAATGGTCTTTGCGATGCTGTCGAGATTTGCATCAGACAAACGCCAGGTGCGAATCTCTGCTTCTGGCGTCGCTTGTGCACGATCGAGTTGCTCGACAAGTTTGTCGAAACCTGCCATGCGCGCAACCGGCGCATCAACAATGAGCGAGTTGGTTTGCGCGTCCGAGCGCACAACCACTTCACGCGGCGGCGTGAGTTCAGGGCGCAAACGACCGCGCGGATCCACTGGCACTGGCGGCGCGGGATACATCTCATCGATGGTCTTCGCGAGTTCAGCAGCGCGCGCAACCTTCAGCGAGAAGATGCGGATCTCGCGGTCGGTGGCGCTTTGTCGCGTCGAGCCGTTGAGGTCCTCGATGATGACTTGAATCTCAGGAAGCAAGTCAGGATGCACTGCAACGATGAGCGCATTGGTCTGCGGCTCTGCAGTGATCGTCACTGGTTTCGCACTCTTCTCTTCAGGCGAACGCGCGGCGTATTGCGCGGTGAGCGCCGCGGCAAGCGTGCTTGCATCAGCCGTGCGCAATTGCAAGATGCGCATCGGTGGCGTCGCACCTGAAGGCACATCGAGATTCTTCACAAGCACTGCAAGCAATTCGTGTTGACGCGGATCTGCAGCAACAAGAAGTGAGTTCGTCTTATCGAGCACTTCAATCGCAGGCTCGCGCGCGAAACCCGCTGCTTGCCCGAGGCGACTTGCCGCAAGACCTTCGATCGAAGCCTTCGCGTCCGCCGCTTTCGCATGCGCAAGTGGAATCACGCGGACATCCGCGCCAGGACTCATCACGCTGAGCAACTGCGTGCACGCATCAGCAAAGCGCGCGAGCGGTTCTTCTTCGCCGCTGGCAATGATCGTGCCGTTAGTGCTGTCGATCTCGGTGTCGATCAATGGTTCGCTTGAAGCGATAGTCACTGCCGGAACGCTTTCAACTCGCGTCGCTACCGCAGGGGCATCCGTTCCTACTTCGACAACGGCGGGTGTTGTCGCTGGCGCGTCAGTCGTGACAACAGGCGCGTCGAGCCCCGCAAGTTTGAGCGCCTTCGCAAGCAACGCAACAGGATCTGCACCTTGCGTATCAATCACGCGAACAGCGCGCTTGACTTTCACGGCCTGCAACTGCTTGAGCAACTGCTCGGTCTTGTCAAAGGTTGTTGTGTCACCAGCGATGATGAGTGTGCGACTCATCGGCTCTGCTTGAATGAGCACTTCCACTGGCTTGCCGCCGTCAACGCCTGGCTTCGACAGCATTCCGCGCGCAGCAAGATCGCGAAGACTTTGTGAGATGCGTTCGATGTCGCCCTTCTCAACGCGATAGGTGCGCAACTCCGCTTGTGGCGGAAGTGGCGTGCGATCAAGCGTGTTCACGAGTTCTTCGAAACTCGCGCGTCGTTCTGCAGGCGCTTCAACGATGAGTGAGTTTGTAGTCACATCAGCAGCGACAAAAACTTCTTTCTGCTTCTGCAAGTGCGGCAGCGCTCGTCCACGCGCATCAAGCGGAACTGGCGGCGGCGGATAGAGACGATCAAGAGCCGTCGCAAGATCCTGCGCCTTTGCGGACTTGAGTGCAACGACGAATGTCTCGCGTGTTGGCGCGCTTCCATTGTCGCCTGCGCGATTCATGTCATCGATGAGCGTGCGAATCTCTTCGAACACTTCAGCATGCGCCGTCACCACCAGCGTGTTCGTCGTCGAGTCGGCTTCAACGCGCACTGGCTTCGCGCGGCGCACTTCAGGCGCGCGCGTGTCGAAGCGTTGCGACAGCATCGCCGCAACTTGCGCCGCATCGCCACCGCGAAGTTGCAAGAGACGCAATGGCGGAAGCGCATCAGGCGCAGCGACATCGAGGTCGCGCACGAAGCTTTCGATCATCGCAAGTTGCGCCGCCTCACCAACAATGTAGAGCGCGTTTGTTGGCTCAATCACAGTGATTTCAGCAGACGGCACCGTGCGCGCCGGGTCGACGAGCACCGCCGAGGCAAGCAACGGCGCGAGTTTCGCGGCGACTTCACTCGCGAGCGCGGCGCGCATCGGAACGATCTTGGCCGTGCGCGGCGGCGGCATGAGTTGCCGTGCTTGTGCAAGTGCGCTTTCAAACATTGCGACTGCTTCACGACGACCGCTCACGAGCAGCGAACCACTCGCTCCATCAATTTCCACAAGCGGCGCAGCAAGATCCGCATCGCCGCCCTTGGCGAGTTGCACAAAGATCAGGTTGGTGCGTTCAACAAGTTTCTGCGCATCCATGCCCGTCACCGCAATCGCACGAAACGCAAACGCATCGCGCGCAGGTCGATCAAGACCCGCGGCAAGCGATTGCACTTGCGCAACAGCCGCAGGCGTACCGCTCACAAGAATCGACTTCATCGCGTCAAGCGGTTCAACCGTGGGTGGCGTGAAGGGCGTGCCATCACGCGGATCGAGCACGGTCTTGGCGAGGTCGCGCAGTTGCGTCGCAACAGATGATGGCACCACATTCATCATCGGAAGTTGGCGTGTTTCACGCTCAATGCTGCGCGAGCCATCGACTTGCGTCAACAGTTCGGTAAAGCGCGAGATCGATTGCGAACTACCGATGAGCACGAGTTCGCGGCTTGCGGCATCGAGTTCGATGCGCAGACTTCGCGTTGGATCGGCCGCGGGTGTTTGCTGCTCGTAGAGTTCGCGCGTGCGCGTAATCGTCGCTTCAGGATCCGCGCTCGTCACACGCATGAGTCGCACTTGACGCTCAACATTCGCTGGTCGATCAAGCGTTTCAATGACAGCGCGAATGCCTGCAATGTCCGTGGAATCGCCCGCAACCAAGATGGTTCGCCCATCAGGACCAGCGACGAGCGAGATCTCATCTTGCTGACGCTTCGACAGCAACGATTTCGCTGCTGCAAGAATCGCATCGGGCGATGCGCTCTGCAACTCAAGCGCTGCAATTGCACGATCGCCACGCAAACGCTCGCGCACGGTTGACCCGCGCGGCATCTTTGCTGGATCGAATCCTTCCATCTCGAGAATGAACCGCTCGGCATCATCAATCGCGCCGAGATCACCAACGATCGTCACGCGTTCAGCTTCGGGCAACGCGACAATCGTCGGCTTCTTGTCCGGCGGATATGCAGCAAACAACTGCTCCAACCGCTCTTTCGCAATCGGTGCTTTCACCTTCGCAACTTGGAAGGTCTTCATGCCGCGACCTCCTGAAGCCGTCGGCGCAGCACCGCCAACAACAGGCACATCGAGTAGTTCAATCGTCTGTTTCAGTTGATCGATTTTCGCACGCGAGCCGCGCGCAACGATGGAATTGGTCCGGTCATCCGCTGCAACGACCAAGCCCGCCACGCGATTCTCTTCGATCTTCGTCTTCTTGCCGTCAGCAGGATTCACCACATATTCGATCACCCGTTCGCCCATGAGTGCCTGCAAACTCTTCATGAGTTCCGGCGCCTTCGCGTGCATGATCGGAATGAACTCAATCACATTCTCAACATCGCTGCGATCGAGTTCATCGATGATGCGTTGAAGACGACGCACTTGCGCCGCTGTTTCAACAACAAGGATTGCGTTCTGTTGTTCGAGCGCGGTGACTGAGCCGTAACTCGCGACGAGATTCTTGAGTTGCTCAGCAACGCCCTTCGCTTGCGCGTTGAGCAGCGGAAGCACCACGGTGACGATCGTGTCATCAGTGACTTGCGCAGGAATCGTTCCGATGAAAGTCGGAACATTCTCGCGCTTCATGTCATCGAGCTTCTGCAAGAACATGCGTCCGCTCTCGACGCGCAGCATGCAGTTCTGCGTTTGCAGCAACACATTGAGCGTCTGCAACGCTTCATCAAGCGAGTAGTCTTTGGGATAGATGTAGTCGACGGTGCCCTTGGGGGCTTCCACTTCGCGCACGACCGGATAGCCCGTCACGCGGCTGAAGTAGTCGAGAATTTGGTCGTAGGTCTGCCCCTTGAAGTTGAAGCGGATGCGCGGACTTTGAGTGGACTGCGTCGTCGCGATCACGGGCACACTTGGCGGAACGGCCACTGCAGGCGCACTGTCTTGAGCCGCGTTGGCGGTGACAACGAGAGCCGCCGCGACCACGGGTACAAGTGCTGCACTTGCGTTGCTGCGGCGGGTTGCGGTTTCAGAGTGTGCTGCGGGTCGCTTCTTCATTAAGATCCTCCGGCGATCGCAAGGGGAATGCGTGCGCCATGCGTAAATAAGCCGCCTCCGAGCGCAACTGCACGCGCTCGCCGACGACCTTCAAAGAACAGATCACCCAGCGGCAGATGCCCGCTGGGTGAGGTTGTTTCCAACTTGGACTCGGCATGTTCCACCGGGTCCTTCGAACAGTCCTGAATCGTACTCGACAGCGCGGAAAATCAGCTCGCCAATTGCACTTCCTGGCTGAAGCGTAAGTGGCGTTCCTGTCGGCAGATGACGGAGCCAAAGCTCGGGGCCGCTCGGTCCTTCGACGACGCCCGTGAGTTGCCACTCTCCGTAAGGAAACGGGCTCAGCGGAACGGCGACTGGAAGTTGTCCTGCTGCGTTGTCGAGACCCGTTGGAATTGGTGCGGTCGGAGCGCCTGATGTGGCGTTGGTTGCGATGACCGTTGGCGCGATCGGCGGCGGGATGCGGAACGGGTTTGATCCGAACAGCGCGCGGTAACGCTCGGCGGTTGCGAGTGCCTGTTGATCGATGACGAGCGGCGCTTTTGCAAGACGGCCTGGCAGGAAGATTGTGGTCAACTTAATGGTCAGTTTGACTGCTTCGCCGCCGTTATTAGGATCGAGCCGAATCGACTCGATTCGCTTGATCCACGGTTCAATGTCGATTTTGAAGAGCAGTTGGTACACCTGCGCCGCAGAACCGCTGGCAATGACCGTTGCCTGCACTTCGACGAAGTCGGCCTCGTCGCGAAGCTGCCGCTCTTCGGGTCGGCGAAACTCTTTCTTGGCTGGTGTGGCGCGGGCAGTTGTTGAGCCTGTTGTGACCGAGAACTCCGCAATGCCAAGTTCTTCGCACGCTCGATTGAGGCGTCGGCGGACCTCGCTGTCGACATTTTCGAGCGAAGGACCAAGCGTGCGATTGGCGATCCCTTGCAAGCGACCGTCAAGCGCGGGTCGTGCGTCACGCTTGATGCGCGCGTTGGAGAGGACATCGATGTAGGTGTCGGTTTCGCGCAAGACGGCAACGCGATCATCTGAGAATCGATGTTCGCCAACCAGATAGCCAAGCGCGCCGCCAATGAGGACTGCGACAGCCGCTAGCGAGAGCACCCAGTGACGAGTCGCTGAGCGCACGGCGAGTTGAGTCATGTCGGTCACTCGCTTCATGGCTTCACCTCCGTCGTGGCTGTGTCACGTGGCGCGAGATCAGCAGTCCGAAGCGTGTACGCAAATGGCGCAGGAAGACGGCGACCACCGCGCGCATCGGCGCCTGTCGAGCCGAGCGTGTAGCCCTTCTCTTTGACGAGCGTGTCACGCAACGCATCCGCGACACCGCGATCCTTCGCTTCGCCATCAATCACGAAACGCAGTTCAGGGCGCGTGACGAACTTGCCTTCGTTGGTGTACTCGACATCGGTCGAGACGAGTTGCGCAGTCATGCCATCAAGCACAACGACATGCGGATCGGGCGCGAATCGTCGCAGTGTGTCGAGGTGAGAGAGCCACGAAGGCGTGAGCGTCGAATAGGCATCGATGTGCTTGAGGCGGAGTTCATCACGCTTCGATGAACGCAATTCAGGCAACGCAGTCCGCGCTTTGTCCTTGAGATCATCGCGTCGTGTCTCGAGATCGCGCCAACTTCGCGTACCGAGTGTCCAACCCGCAAGACTTGCGACGACGAAGACGCCCGCGATGATGAGTATGCGTTGACGCCGCCGCGCTGCAACATCGATCAAGGCAGTTGGATGCAGGAGATCGATCGCACTGCCATCGCGAGTGAGTGCGCTTTCGTCTTCGATCAAGAGACCTGCGAGCGGCCAACACGATGTGAGAAATGCTTCGCGGCACGCAGGATTTGAGACATCCACGCTCGGATGCGATTCAAGACGCGTCGCCGCGCATGACGCGATGCGACTGAGTTCTGGCGTGAGTTTTGCGCTCAATGCGCGATCGGCGCACACGATGACTCGATCAAACGCGAGCGGTTCTGCTGCGCCTCGTAATGCCACGATGAGCCGGCGACCTTCTGCAATCACTGCGTGAGCGCGGATGTCAAGCGATTCGCTCGAGATACCAGCGCTGCGCGAATGCAGCAGTACGCCATCGCGGGCGAGCGTGAAGTCAACGCCGTCGCGAGTAACATCAACTGCAAGCGTTACGCCACGCCGAAACGAATCACTGCTGCGAATGAGTGCAATAGTTCCCAGCGTGCGCACTGATGCGCGCTGCACTGGGATGCCTGCGCGCGCGCAACAACTCTCTAACACGCTGCGCGTTACCGCGGCAACCAACACTACCGCGTTGGCGTCGATGCGCGCTGCGAGTTGAAAGTCACCAACACTCTCGACACCTTCAGGCGAGTAGTCGCGACTGATCGCCATACGCGCCATGCTGCGCAGATCTGCTTCATCATCCGTCGGCAACTCCACTGAGCCAAGCAATGCGCCGTCACGGGAAAGCGCGACGAGCGCACTCGCATTCGCAAGATCATGCGCTTGAAGCGCGTCGAAAGCAGTGCCGGCGTTCGGTCCATCCGCTGCAAGCGCGGAGTCAACGACGGCGGCAATCGTGATGCGACCAGCGCCGCGCGTGCATGACACGGCGATGCAATGCGTTGGGGTCGTCTCAATCGCAAGCGTTCGTGCGCCCGACTTTGCTGTTGGATGGTTGCTGCTAGAGCTCATTGGTGCGGTGGACATTGGTGAAGGGGCGCGGAGCGAAAAACGAAGGGAATCAGGGAAAATACAGAGGAAATATCGAGAGCGGATTCAACCGCCAGGAACATCGCGGCCTGTTGCTTTTGATCGTGAGCGCGTTGGCGTGCGCGCCGCGTCGAGAGGATTAGGGAGTGTCGCAGGTTGAAGGTCCGGAACAAAGTCCATTGTGGTTGATAGGTTTTCGGTTGCAGATTGCGACTCTTGTGCATCATCGAATTCGGAGGACTGCGCAGCCTCGAGAAGCGGATCGTCTTTCTCCACCGACTTCGATGTAGAGGTCTCAGCTGCAACGCGTGCGAGTGAACGCGCTGTGTCGAGCAGCGTCACATCACGCAAGTACACCAATCGTGGAGAAGTAGTACTCACATCGACAATCGCATCGAACAGCGCAAGTGGTCCACGCGCGAGCTCCTTCGATGAATCGGTGGTGAGCTCGGCCGCATCGAGCGCATCCGAGTTGTCGGGCACAAGTCGAGCGGCAACGCGAATGCGCCATGCAGTGGAACGATGAGTCAAGCGACCCGCGACCATTCCAAACTCCTCAGTCGTGAGCACGCGACGCGTAAGCAGCCACGAAACACCTTGCCGTTCTTGCTGATCGAGCGTGTCGCGCAAGTCAATGATGCGACTGGCGGCGTCGGCACCGAGACCTTCATACGCCGCAAGAACTCGTTCATCCGCGCGGACAACATCAAGCCGCGCAGGCGCGAGTTCGCCGACATGGAGCGTGCACGCTGCGAGCACTTCACCAACGCGCGTGTCACTCACTCCACGCGAAAGCAATTCGCGCGCGATGGCGCTGTCATCGGCAGGATCCTGCGCTTCTTTCACGGCCTGTTCAAGCGCTGTGATTTCCGTGTCGTCGAAGGCGCGAAGTGCGGCGAGTGAACGCGTACTCGCGACCGCTCCTTGCGACTCTGCATCGTTCTCACCCGCGCCAAACGCATTGAGCAAATCCAACCGCGGTCCACCATCGTTGTCGATGAGCGCCTCGCGCGCGTGAGCCGTCAGCAGCGTGATGAGTGCTGGCGTTGCGCCGTCACGCGATGCTGCTCCATCAGGCGCATTGCTGTTGCGAAGTGATCCAAGCAGCGACGCGAGCACGCGCGCGCGATCGGCTTCACCGACAAGCGCGATAGCACCGTCGATCGATGCAAGCGGTCGCGCAGCACGCATCGCATCGGCGAGCAAGGCTTGTTCGTCCGACGCCTCACCGCCCAGCGAGTCCAACGCGGCGTCGCTGGCAGTATTGAAGTCGAGCTTCGCGCTCTCGCTCTCGAAGAACTCGCCACTGGCAAGCGCTTCAAGCGTGACTTCAATGCGACTCAAGCCTTCGCCGCGCGTGAACAGCGCGGTATCAAGCGTTGGCGAAGCGCCACGCAAGATCTCGCGACGATGCGACGCAATGCGATCAGCGGCCATCGCAACGCCGTCAAGCGCTGCATCACGAAGTTGCTGTTCACTTGCGGCCGCGCGCGCATTCATCGTGGTGGCACGCGCCGCAAAGATGCCGCCCGTTGCCACGAGAATCGCAGCAGCGACAACGACGAGAACAGCAAGCAGCACGAAGCCGTGATGATTCTCGCGCTGCTGCATTCGCTTGCTCATGTGCCTGCTCATGCGCCTGCTCATGTGCCTGCTCATGGAGTCTCCTCATCCAAAATCGCGCGACGCGCAAGCGCATCGACTCGAGGCGCACCCATCACGCGAAAGAAACGCGTTCGATCAGCTCTGCCGAGAAGCGCCGGATCGGTCGAATCAGTTTCAGATTCGATGCTTTCAACTGGCGCATCCATGCGATCAAACCACAACGACACTTCCACACCAACAGGAAACGCACCGCTCTCACCACTGTCGAACGCATCAACCCAACCAGTGCTCGTGAGGTAGCGCACACGACACGCACGCACCGCTGTCGACAGCGTGTCGCTGCTCGCGCTGCGCGTGATCGTGATGCGTCGCGTCGATGCATCGAACGCTACACCGTGCACTTCGCGATCGCCCAACAAACTTCCACCATCACCACCAGTGCCGATGCCGCTGTGCACGATTCGTAGCGACGATTCATTGCCTGAAATCCCTGCGCCAAACACTGCGTCATCCACCACCGCCGTTGCAAACGACTGGTCGCACAGATGAAACACCGCATCCGCGCAATCAATGCGATCAGCAAGATGCCCAAGTCGCTCGCGGGCAGAGCCAAGATTCGTCGTAAACACTGCGAGCGCGCCCAGCAACGCGACCGCGATCGCAATTGACACAATCGCTTCGAGCAACGAGAAGCCGCGGCACGCGATGCGTGGTTGTGCGTGCATCATCGTGATGACGACTCACTCTCGCGTTCATCTGATCCAACCAATCGATCAATGGTCAGCACTGTCGAAGTGGCAACGCCGTCTTTCATCTCACGCACTGTTGCGCGCGCATGCGCAAGTGACGATGACGAAGGGCTTGGCGTGAACTCGACGGTGACTTCGAGGTCGTTGGGCGCGTCATCAGAACTGGAACTGCTCGGCGTGCTTGACCCGAGTTCGCCAGCGCTGATGAGTCCTGCATCAAGTTGCGCGAGACGCGTTTGCGCAAGATCGAGTGCACGCGCGCGCAACTCAGCACGGCGCGTGCCATCAAGTGCGCTGCGCATTGCGGAAAGCGTAAATCCTGCGGCGCCGACAAAGATCGCAATCGAAACCAAGAGTTCCAACATCACACTTCCCGCGCGCATGAGTCGTGGCGAATTTGCGTGTTGCACCACGAGCTCCTTCGAGAACGATTTAGTCAGCAGGATCGAAGTCAGGTCGGACTGTTGGGAACTTCTCGCCAACAGTCTCGGTCGCCACACTGCGCGGTCGACCTGTGACGCGATCAACGCGCATCGCTCGCGCAACACCCGCATTGGTTTGCAGCATGAAGATGGGAGCGACAATCACCGTGCCATCAGGCAAGAAGATCGCGAGTGTTTGTGATTGTTGCGGAGCATCGAATTCGTCAGAGCCGAGTGCATGCGCCGCCTTGCTGGTTCCGTCATTTCTGCGGTTATTTCTGCTGTCGTCTGTCGCGTCTTCATCAGCGTCGCTTGCGTCAGGCGCGGGTTTCATCGCAATGCGAATCCCGCTCGGAAGTTCGAAGCGCGCCCAGTCAGCTTGAATCGAGTCGGGATCGCTCGCGCCAGGAGAAACAGCACCGAACACTGCGCCATCAAGCACATCGAGCGGAGTTGTTGCGTCGTCGAGGTTCATCCATCGAGCTTCAACGCTTCCTCCGAACCTTCCATCGACACTGCCCCCGACTCCTCCATCGGAACTTCCATCAAGACTGCCGAACTGCGCGATCACTTCGATCGGTCGCCCTTCTTCGCGTGCTGCCGCGCGGGCCATCATCATGTGCATGGCGAGACTGTCTTCAGCATTATCGAGTTCGCGTCCGCCGAGCCACTCAAAGGTCCACGGCAACACCACCGCCATGAGCGTCAGCACAATGGCGAGCGACACGAGCACTTCGAGAATCGAAATGCCGCGGCGGACTCCTGCAAAGATGTTGCGACTCGTTCGGATCATGCAATCTTCTTACGAGCGCGCGACGCAGTTGAATAAACTACGACGCACACCACTTCAATCAGTTGCTCGGTGCCGAGCCAGAGGACGAGGAGCCTGAGAAATCACTGAACTCACCATCAGCAGATTCTTTGCGTGAATCGTGATTGGAGAGATCGTCTTCGGTGCCCTCTTGCTTATCTGGGCCAATGGAAATGATGTCGAAATTCGCACCTTCAACGATGGTGCTTGGCGCGTGGAAGATCCACTCATTGCCCCATGTGTCCTTCGGTGCAGGCTCGCGCAAGTAAGGACCGCCGTACTTCTCCTTGTCTTCATCAGTTGAGATCGCGTCCTTCGACCACAGCACTGCGAGCCCTTCTTCTTCCGCGGGCCAACGCTTCATGTCGACGCGGAACTTTTCTAACTCGCTCTCGAAGATCTTGAGCTGCACACGCGTGAGGCCAACATCAGCCTTCTCGCTTGCGCCCAGCAAATTGACAAGCACGAGGCTGCCAATCGCAAGAAGGATTCCGATGACGATGAGCAGTTCGAGGATGGTGAAACCGCGGTGGCGATGACGGCGCGAGGTTGTGCGCATAGAGGCTCCGTGTTGAAATCGAGGGACATGGAAGTCTAACCGAACGATCATCAGCGGCCTCAACAACACGGTTGAGTTTTGTTTCTGCGCAAAACTTTTTCTGAGTCTTCGAAACACTTATCAGGCGTCTAGAGCTGCGAAGAGAGTTGCATCATCGGCACGACGAGCGCGAGGAAGATGAACATCACAACGACAGCAATGATGAGCAACATCGCAGGCTCCATGAGTCGCAGCATCATCGCGAGCATGCGATCAATGCGCGATTCAAGCGTGTCAGCAAGGCGCACGAGCACAGATGGCAGGTTGTTCGAACTCTCGCCGACGGAGATCATTTCCAACACATCTTCAGGGAAAAGACCACACTCCTCCAGGGGTTTCGAAAGTGTCTCACCGTGCTTGACCGCAGTGGCCGCACGACTGATCGCGTCAGCAAGGATGGGATTCCCCGCAGAATCGCGCGCAATATCGAGCGCTTGCAACATCGGGATCCCATTCTCAAGCAGCGTTCCCAACATGCGCGCAAACCGCGCGACCGCAATTGCTGAGAACAGTGAACCGAGATACGGCAACTTCATCGCGCGACGAAGCAACTCAAGACGAACGCGGTCACTGCGTGCTGCCCAGACGATGCCTGCGATGACAAGCATCACAAGAACGACCGTGAGCCACGCGTTCCCTGTGACGAGCGCGCTCGACGCGAGCAAGATGCGCGTAGGCATCGGAAGGCTTGGCATCTTCGAGAAAAACTCTTCGAATTTCGGCACAAAGAAGACGAGTGACGCCAACACGACGCCCGCGCCCACCATCAAGAGCACGGCGGGGTAGAGCATGTTTCCGATCACGCGGCCGCGCAAATCGGCTTGTTGCTCGAGCAATGTTGCCAGACGCGCAAGCACTGGTTCAAGAAATGCGCCGCGTTCACCAGCACGCACCATCGCAACATGCACGGGCGCGAAAGTGCGCTCGTGCTTACTCATCGCGTCAGCAAGACGCTCACCACCCGCCAGCGCTTCAGCAACTTCGCCCCAACATCGCGCGAGCGTGACATTCGATTTTCCGCGCGCTAGAAGCCGAATCGCGCGCAACAGCGGGACTCCAGAGCGCAAGAGTTCAGACAACTGGCGATAGCTCGAAGCGAGTGGTCGCACACCAACGCGTCGTTCTTTGCGGCGATGATCCGAGTGCGCGACGCTGATCGGTGAGAGTCCGCGCGATGCGAGATCAGTCAGCACTGCCGATTCACTCACGGCATCCGCGTGGCCTTTCACTCGACGACCGTCTGCACTTCTTGCGATGTAGGCGAATGTTGGCAACGCCCGCATAGTAAACGGGCGGCGTCGGACTTCAATCCGAAGAGTCACAGGACATTCGGCAAAAAAGCCACGCGCGCCGTTTCCGACGCGCGTGGCCGCATACATCATTCGTTCCCCAGAAAATCTGGGCTTCAGTCGAGATCGTTATTCATCGTCGTCGACGCGCCACAAATCCCGCGAGCGCAAGCAATGCAATCGCGCCTGGCGCTGGCACCGTCGCTGGCTCAAACACCAGTTCGACACCGTATTTCTCGCCAAGACCTGCTTCGCCAATTTCAAGCTTCATTCCTGCGGCAATCAAGAGGCCTCCATAGATAGGAGTCGTCGAACCACCGCCGCCGCCGAAACCACCAGGTCCGCTGCCGCCTGAGCCTGAACCTGGACCACTTGAACCGCTCGAACCACTTCCATCGCTATGCATGAATCCATCAAAGTGCATCCACGCGCGCCCACCAGCGCCGAGCGAAGTGAAGTGCTCACTGTTGTAGTGTTGATCGCCGCTCACCGAATCAAGACCCGCAATGCGCGCCGCGAGAATCGCAGCGCTTTCACCGAGGTGTTGCGTCACAACGCCCGAGTAACCCGCGACCACATTGCCTTCAAGCGCAGCGCCTGTGACGCGGAACATGTCGATGTCTGCACCTGGGCTCCATGTGCCGTAGGAATTGCCGCCCGCGTCATAGACACGAATTTCGGTGAGCGCGAGGTCTCCACCAATCTGCAGAACAATGGAGTTGAGATCAAAGCTCGTGACGGTACGAGTGGCGCTCGTATCAAGGTAGCTGCTCACGGCGTAACCGAAGTTGCCGGAGTATTCAATCGTGGGGCGCGGCGCAATTTGGCGCACGGTGCCAAGGTTGACAATCATTTCGGCGCTGGCGATACCAGTGATGGCGAGTGCTGCGAAGACGCTAGTGATGGTGGTGGTGTGATGCATGTTTCTAGTTGTGCTTTCTGTTCGGAGTGCGTGTGCTGCGTGACTTTCACGCTGCGTGTGTGTGCCTCGAACACCACAACAATGCCACGCGTTTGAAGCGTGCCAAGCCATTTGATGCATCACGGTGAAAGACACGGTGGGTCTGTGCGAACCGTGCGGATTACGCCAAATTGTGCTGGTTGCTCGTATGAACTGCGCGGTCTGTGCGGGCGCGTGTGCAGCGAGTATTCTTTGAACATGCGCGTCGTAAGCCTTCTTCCGTCTGCCACTGAGCTCCTTATTGAAGTGGGCGGAAGCGATCTATTGGTTGGTCGAAGTCATGCATGCGATTTGCCGAGAGACCTCACTCATGTGCCGATGCTCACGCGCGGAAACTTGTGTGAACTCGATGAATCGCTGCTTGCGGAACTTGCACCTGATGTGATCTTGACGCAGGATCTCGGCTTGGTTGATGCGAAGACCGTCGCGCGCGTTGCTGCGTCGCTGCGTAATCCGCCGCGCATCGTGAGTCTTGATCCGAAGTCAATCTTCGATGTGTTTGATGACCTTTTGCGAGTGGGCGAAGCAGTTGGGCGCGCGGCTGAAGCGGAGCGCTCGATGGTTACGTTGCGAGCGCGCTACTGGAGCGCGATTGATTTCGTGAATCCATTTGTGCCAGGACCTGAAGTGCTCTTTCTCGAAGCGACCGATCCCGTGTGTGTCGCTGGCCACTGGACGCCCTCGCTCATCGAAGCCGCGGGCGCGCGACACTCATTGAACGCTGCGGGCGCGCCGAGTCGTCGCGTTGACATTGAAGACATCCTCGCTGCAGCGCCTGATCGCGTGGTGATCTGTCCGACTGGACTCGATCTTGCGCGCGTGCGCGAAGAATGTTCCGCGCTTGAACGCACGCGTTGGTGGCCGCTGCTGCCTGCGGTCATGGATGCGAAACCGCGTTCGATTGCGCTGATTGACGGCAAACACATGTTTAATCGACCAGGCCCGCGGCTTGTCGATGCGTTTGAGTGGCTCGTGGCGTGGATCAATGGTCTCGATGAACTTGCGCCACAGGGATTCCCCGTCGAGTATCGCTAGCGCAACACATCACTCCTGCCCAAACGGCAGCGAGTTTCTCACGATTGCAGTGAACGGCACGACTCGTGCATGAATCATCCGAACGAGGCTGGCGCGAACTTTGCGTTTGGGCGCGACCTTCAATGCTCCTCAGAACAGGAACCAAATCTCATGCGATTCGATAAGTTCACAACACTCGCCCAAGAGGCCGTCTCCACCGCGCAATCTTCCTCTACTGGCGCAAGCCACGCAGAGATCACTCCGCTGCATCTCTTGATCGCGTTGCTCGCAGAGAAAAGTTCGTCCTGCGGATTGATCCTGCAAAAGGCTGGAATTGACGGCAAACGCGTGCACGAACTGGCTGAGGCTGAATTGCGTCGCCTGCCGAAAGTGCAAGGCGGTGCGTCGGGCAATGCATCGCGCGAGCTTGCTGAGGTGCTTGCTGTCGCTGAGCGCGATGCGCTGAAGATGAAGGACGCGTACGTATCGACTGAGCACTTGCTGCTTGCGCTGTGTGAAGTCAAGAGCAGCGCAAAAGAAGTGCTCGTCACTCTTGGTGCCGAGCGCAAGCGCGTGCTCGCTGCTGTTGAAGCGATTCGCAAAGCGTCGGGTGTCGCGAATGTCTCCGATCAAAACGCGGAGTCGAATTACGAGGCGCTCAAGAAGTACGGCATCGATCTTGTGGAGAAGGCGCAGCAAGGAAAGATCGACCCAGTGATTGGTCGCGACGAAGAGATCCGCCGCTGCATGCAAGTACTTTCGCGCCGCACGAAGAATAATCCTGTGCTCATCGGCGAACCTGGTGTTGGCAAGACTGCGATCGCCGAAGGTCTTGCGATTCGCATCGTCAATGGTGATTGCCCTGAGTCGATGCGCCAGTCGCGGCTTATTGCGCTTGATGTCGGTCAACTGCTTGCAGGCGCGAAGTATCGCGGCGAATTCGAAGAGCGCTTGAAGGCGGTGCTGCGTGAAGTCGCTTCGAGCGATGGTCGCATCATTCTCTTCATTGACGAGTTGCACACCATCGTTGGTGCAGGGCAAGGTGAAGGCGCGGTTGGTGCGGGGCAACTGCTCAAGCCCGCGCTCGCGCGTGGTGAACTGCGCTGCATCGGCGCGACCACGCTTGATGAGTATCGCAAGCATGTCGAGAAGGACGCTGCGTTTGAGCGGCGTTTCCAGCCAGTATTTGTTGGAGAGCCGACGATCGAAGACACGATTGCAATCTTGCGCGGCCTCAAGTCGCGTTACGAAACCCATCACGGCGTGCGCATTCAAGATGGCGCGATTGTTTCAGCGGCCACGCTGTCCCAGCGTTACATCGCGGATCGCTTCTTGCCAGACAAAGCGATTGACTTGCTCGATGAAGCGGCGTCGAAGTTGCGCATCGAGAACGACTCGATGCCAGCAGAGCTTGATGAAGTGCGTCGGCGCGTCATGCAACTTGAGATCGAACGCGAGGCGTTGAAGCTCGAGAAAGATCCTGAGTCGAAGAAGCGACTGCTTTCGATTGAAGGCGAACTCGCGGAACTCGGCGAGAAGAATCGCGCGATGACCACGCGTTGGGAACTTGAGAAGAAGGAGCTCGACGCGGTCAAGCACACGCAGAGCGCGATTGAGCGCAAGCACACTGAGCTCGAGCAAGCGACGCGTCGCGGCGATTTCGAAAGCGCGTCACGCATTCGTTACAGCGACCTGCGTGAACTCGAAACCACACTCAAAGCGGCGGAAGAATCGTTTCGTCGCCGACAAGCCGACGGCACCGCGATGGTCAAAGAAGAAGTCGACAGCGAGCAAATCGCTGCGGTCGTCGCGAAGTGGACGGGCATTCCTGTGTCGAAACTTATCGAGAGCGAACGCGAGAAACTCCTTCATATGGAGGCGGAACTTGCGCGTCGCGTCGTTGGTCAACGCGAAGCAGTCACGGCGGTGAGCGAATCGGTTCGACGCAATCGCGCGGGTCTCGGTGAGCCACATCGTCCGATCGGATCGTTCTTGTTTCTTGGTCCAACTGGTGTTGGCAAGACTGAGTTGTGCAAAGCGCTCGCTGAGTATCTCTTCGACAGCACGGACGCGATCGTTCGCATCGATATGAGCGAATACATGGAGCAACACGCGGTGAGCCGCCTGATTGGTTCGCCTCCTGGATACATCGGTCACGATGATGGAGGTCAACTCACTGAAGCGGTGCGTCGCCGCCCTTATTGCGTCGTGCTCTTCGACGAGATGGAGAAGGCGCATCCCGATGTCTCGAACATCTTGCTGCAAGTGCTCGATGAAGGTCGCCTCACCGATGGACACGGTCGCACTGTTGATTTCTCGAACGCCATCGTGGTGATGACTTCGAATCTCGGCTCGCACGCGATTCTTGAGATGACGGATCGTCACGAAGATGAGTCGGTCATCGAAGCGCATGTGCGAGGCATCTTGCGCAAACACTTGCGGCCAGAGCTGCTCAATCGCATTGATGAAACGGTCATCTTCAAAGCGCTCACACGCGAACAACTCGGCGGCATCGTTGAGATTCAACTCGGCAACTTGCGCAAACGCCTCGCGGCGCGTGGCATCAGTCTCGGCATGACTGCGGTTGCAACGGCTGCGCTCGCGAGCGAAGGCTACGACCCGCAATTCGGTGCTCGACCGCTCAAGCGCGTCATTCAGCAGCGCATTGAGAACGCGCTCGCAGGCAAGATCCTCGCGGGAGAACTCGGTGACGGTGACTCGGTGCGAATTGACTATCAAGGCAAGAGTTTCACTTTCGCAAAAGTTGCCGCTGCGGTTGAACTCCCCACTTGACGCACGAGTGGTAATCGCGAC